>CALESS010000069.1 GCA_937907495.1 uncultured Anaerolineaceae bacterium | reverse complement strand
AACCAATCATCTGCTCGATGGTGATGGGAACCCGGGCAAATTTACGAATGGTGAGCACAGGCCCGACCAGGGAAAGGGGCGGAATGATGGCGTTGACACGGGAGCCATCCGGTAAGCGGGCATCCACATACGGGCTGGATTCATCAATGCGGCGGCCAAGGGGCGCTACAATCCGTTCCACAATGCGCATGACATGGGCATTGTTCTCAAAAGCCATGGGCACCCGGTAGAGCCTGCCGCTGCGCTCCACGTAGATGTTCTTGGCGCCATTAACCATGATTTCGGTTACGCTGTCGTCATCCAGCAGGGGCTGCAAGGGACCGAAGCCGAGGATTTCTGCGGCAATTTGCTCAAATAAACGGGCGCGTTCCGGGCGGGAGAGGACAATGTTTTCCTCATTCAGTATCTGTTCAAAGAGGTCTTGAATAGTTTTACGGACTTCATGGGTGCGGGTAACATCCATGGTGGGATCCAGCCCGGCGAGGAGCTTATTTTGGACGCGCGTTTTTAGATCCTGGAGGGTATCCTGGCTGGAACCGGCAGGAACGCCGGGCCTTCTGGCGCTTCCACCATTGGGGTTTGAGGATTCTGAACCGGAGACCTGGTGGGTTTGCGGGGTATCTCCGTTTGTGATCCGCCTGAGGATGGACATCGTTAGTCTCCTAAACGCTGCGGTTTATTTTTTCCCAAGGGGTATGGTATCCTCATTTTTCAAGGCGCGGGATTGAATCTGTCCTGCCAGTTCAAAGATACTTTTGCTGACGGGCAAAGATTTGTTCTCGAGAATGAAGGGCACACCGCGGGTAATTGAAAAATTGACGGTTTTTTCATCGGCAGGGATTGTGATTTCGATGGGCTGGCGGAGCGTTTCGCCAACGCGGTCTGGAGAGACGTTGTTCCGCTTGTCATAGCGGTTCATGAGGAAGAGAATCCGATTTCGCTTGATGCCAGAGGCATCGGAAAGGACCAGGAAGCTGCTGCAATTCTTGATGGCCGGGATATCCTGGGTGGTGACAAGAACAATTGTATCGCTAATTTCCAGGGCAGCCTGCACGACTTCGGTGAGGTAGGGGGTGGTGTCCACGATGATATAGGCGTAGATGTCGCGGAGATAGTCCAACAGTTTGCTGAACTGATCGGCGGTGATCTCGGTGGCCCATTCCGCCTTGGTGGGCGCGGGCAGGATGTGCAGACCGGACGCAGCATGTTTAACGGCCACATTGTGGACGACTTCCGCATCCAATTCATCAACGCGGGGGGTGAGGTCGTAAATACTGTTCTTCACCTGTTCGTTGAGCAGCACCACAATATCGCCGAACAGTAAATTGGCCTCCAGCAGGACCGCCGGGTTCTCTTCAGAATTGAGAGCGATGGCCAGGTTGGTGGCAATGGTCGTGCAGCCGGTGCCGCCCTTGGGCGAGTAGATGGAGATGATTTTTCCGGTGCCCCGGCGGGAAGCCATGGGCATTGCCGGGCCGGAGGCGGAGGGGGCCTGACCTTTTTCATCCTGGGCCATTTTTCCAGCCCGGCGGATGGCAGCCGTGAGGTCTTCAATGGAGGGCGGCTTGGTCAGAAAATCCCGCACACCGGCCTGCATGGCCCGGCGCATGTAATTTGGATCGTTCTGGACAGACAGGATGACGATTTGAACGTAGGGGAGCTTGCGCCGGATCGTTTCAGTGGCGGTTATACCATCCATATCGGGCATATTGATATCCATGATGATGACATCAGGTTTCACCTGGTTGGAAAGCTCAATGGCCTCCCGGCCAGAGCGAGCCATGCCCACCACTTCAATAAGGGAATCAAATTGAAGCATGCGCTTGATGTTCTCGCGAGTATCGGTGATGTCATCTACGATCATGACCCGGATGATATTTTGCACTGGCATTCAAACTCCTTCAGAAAAAATCGGCGAAGATGGTGGTGCAGGGCGTTGGACTAGGGCCGCGGGGTGGGCACAGGAGGAACCGAGGTCGGGAAAGCAACTTCGTCTTTGCGGGGTTCCAGGCCATAATTTAATTTGGCCGGCAGCGGAATGCGATATTGCTGCATGATGTATTGGAGAGTGACGGCTTCGGTCTGGATGCGGACGCTATTATCGGCGGGAGAGCGCATAACCAGGTTGAGTTGAGCGCCTGCCAGAACCAGGTAGTTAATTGTAATCGCATCTTGCGGAGAAACCATAATGGTAATTTGATCAGGTTCCACCACCGCCGGGGGGGCTGCGGGTTCCTCACCCGCCGGGACGGGGGTGGGAGTGGCCTGGGCGGTATCGGGCGTGGCCGTGGTAGAGCCAGATTTGCCCACCAGGAGAACGATGGCATCCTGGATCAGAGTCTGGCTGACCAACCGGGGCCGTTGAGATTCTGCTGGCACGACAAAGAAGCCATATTCTGCCCCTTCGGTGATTTCTGTGCGCCCAAAGGTGGTGGCGGCTTCATCGCCGACAATTTCCATGGAGGCGGGGAATTTCTCCCAGCATTGTGTTCCCGAGCAGACGGGGCCGGGAGCCAGTACCGGGACGGATACATTGGGTAACTTGGATTGCCATTCGGCATCCAGATCGGTTAGCAGGAGCGAGGCAATCACGTTCACATGGTCACCGGGGCGGAGGGCCAAAGAAACCGAGGTGAGGGAGGTGATGGGCAGCGGAATGGCGACATAACCGGCAGGAATTTGGGAGCCGAGATAGGAACCGGGGTCTTGTTCCGAGAGCAGGCCCGGGGTCAAGGGTAGGCCCGCCTGGAGGGGGTACCTGGCTCGTTTGCCAATCACTTCATCGGTGCGGGTGAAGAACAGGCCCTGGGTAAAAGATTCCTGGGGAATTGGTTTGAGGCTCACGATGTTGGGGGTGATTTGCTCGCCAAGAGCCAGGTTCTGTTCCAGTACCACGATGTCCACCGTCTGGACGGGTGGCAGAGTCGCGACCGGACTTTGCTGCTGTGGGAAGATGGTGGCGAAAAGTTGATCCCGGAGGAGGAACGCCGCACCCCCGATGACCACGATCATGATGATGGCGACGATGATTAAGAGCGATCCAGTCTTTCTTTTTCCGGCAGCCATGTGTGCCTCCTTATTTCTTAACATAGATTCTGAATTAATTCATTGGTTATATTATACGATTATCAACCCTCCGAAAGCCCGAATGATGTTGATAGATTTGTAAGGTGGCCTTCCAGAGAACTTAACAAGGGCTTAACAACAGGAGAAAAGCTGCCATTCGGGGGGAAAAGTTGATGCAGATAAAGCCAGCGGCATGAGATCGCAGGTTGCATAGATAATCTATGGAAAAAATGTCATCAGGATGAATAATTTTGCTATAATACACATTGACACTGCGAAACTATTCGAATAAAGAAACGCATAAACTTAGGAGGCGTAAATGAGCGATATTTTTGACCGTGTAACAGGCGAAATGGATGGCCTCAGTAAATTGCTGAGCAAAGTTCCAGGCTTCAAAGGTTACATGGAACGGAAAAACCGGCGGCAGGCAGATAAAATGCTGCGGGAAACGATTGCCACTCGTTTTGAAGAAATCTGGAAGCGGATTTCCGGGTTGCAGCGTGACCTGATCAGCGAAGGCGGAATTGAACATATTGATAAGCTGGAAGCCGCGGCGATTAAACTCCGCCAGTTTATTGATCGAATTCGCACGGCAGCCTACGGGTATGCGGGCTTTTTCGCAGCGGTCAAAATCCGCGAGGAAGAGCTGGGCAAGTTGTACGAGTACGACCTGGCCTTGATGGAATTGGCAGATGAAGTGAGCCGGGCCGTGGATAACGTGGAAGCTTCGCTGGGTACCGATGGTCTGCCTGCAGCGATCCGTAATTTGACCAAGACTGCCAATGAATGCGTGGAAACCTTCAACCATCGCAGCGAAGCCATGCAGATGGGCGAGGCAGATGGAGATGCTGGCACTGCTGCTGGCGAGTAAAGCGGTTCCAATTTCACCGATCTTACGATTTTGATGGAGACTAAAAATGGCAAGAATTTTTGATGTTGTAGAA
>CALESS010000068.1 GCA_937907495.1 uncultured Anaerolineaceae bacterium | reverse complement strand
CACCGGCGATTCCATCGCCAAGGCCGGTATCACCATGGCAGCTGGCGCAATTGGCATCGTAGAGATTTTCTCCAGCCTGGATTGCATTGGTATCACCTGCGAGCGGGTTGGTCAGGTTGGCATATTCAGCGGGAACTTCGGGACGGGTGACAGTGGTGGAATCACCATCGGATCCGCCACCACAGGCGGCAAGCAGCAAGCTGGAAAGAACCAGGATGCCGAGCAAGACAAACAGAGACTTTTTCATCATCATATCCTCCATAGTTTTTGAACTGCTACGCACATTATAAACCTAATTGAAAGTCAAGAAAAGGGCAACATTCCATTATTTATCCAGATTATCAATATTTGACAATCACCCGCCATTAAGAGGACTTATGTCACTTTGCGGAGGCGGGAAATTCCGGTATTTTATATGCATTATCTGTAGAGGTGAGACCATGTTCCGAGTAAGTAAGCGGGTGTATTATGGGTACCAATTAATGGCTGCACTTGCGAGCGAGAGCCAAAACCAACCGGTGGCCACTGCCACCCTGGCCGCGCGGCTGAACATTCCCCTTCCGTTTTTACACCAAATTGCCCATTCGTTGATGCAAGCCGGCTTGTTGAAAGCCTTACCCGGCCCGAGAGGCGGGGTTCGGCTGAACCGATCTGCCGGAGAAATCACGGTTCTGAGCATCGTAAACGCCCTGGAAGGGAAGATCGAACTGCAGCCCGGAGAAGAAAAGTCATCCACCAACAGCATGGAAACGCCGGACACAACCTGCCACGTCTGGGAGGACCTTGAGGGTCTGATTCTGCAATTCCTGGGCGAGAAGACTCTGGAACCAGGGGGCAGCCCGGAATCATCTCCTTTCTCTTTAGGCGAGCCGGAAGCCGTGGAGGATGCAGAAGACGCCGCTCGCTTGTAGCCCATAAAATTAATCTTTCAATTGAATGAATCATTAACCAATTTTTATGTAATAATAAAGACAGTTGGAAATTGTTCTTTACTTTACTGTGGGAGGAATGTGATGAAAAATGATGATCAGCCGCGTGGCACCCTGGCAATTTTGATCATTTTTCTGATTCTGATATTGCTGAGCTGGTTTGGGGTATATGCAATTATGCTTTCGCGGGGAGGGGCTTAGGCCATGGAAGTTAATCCTTACGAACGATTGTGGATTGGTATCTCCGTAGCTGCGATTGTGGTAATGCTGGTTGCACTGGCTCTGGCTGGATTTGGCGTGGGGGTGCAATTGCCGGGCGAGGCTGGCACCTTGGACCCGCGCAAGCTGGTGGAGCAGCCCCCCTTTGACAAGCCGGGCGTGTATGAGCTGGCGCCCGGAAAATACCAGGTGATTATTATCGCCCGCACCTGGCAGTTCAACCCGGCGAAGATTGAAGTTCCGCAGGGGGCGGAGGTGACCTTCAAAATCACGAGTGTTGATGTAACCCATGGCATGCTGCTGGAGGGAAGCAATGTGAACGTGATGATCATTCCCGGGCAGGTTTCGGAAATGACCCATGTCTTTAAAAAGAGTGGCACCTTTAACTTTTATTGCCATGAATATTGTGGAACCGGGCACCAGGCGATGTTTGGCCAGGTGATCGTCACACCCTGAGCGGATTGAGGAGAACACTATGTTACTGCGAGAAAAACGCTTCATTTCCGTACAAATCTGGTTTGCCCTGGCAGCTCTATCGGTGGGAACCTTCTTTGGCCCGTTCCAGGCGCTGGAACATGCCGACATCAACCTGTATCCTTTCTTAAAACCACTCATTAAAACCTATTACCAGGGTCTGACCCTGCACGGGGTTCTCAATGCCCTGGTATTCACCACTCTCTTTATCACCGGGTTCCATACGTTTGCCGTTCTCCGCGGCCTGAAGCGCCCCCTGAAATGGTTCACCCTGGGGGTGGTTGGCTTTGTGATGATGCTGGCGGGGATGCTCATGGCAGGGACGACCATGTTCCTCAACCAGGCCAGCGTTTTGTATACATTCTACCCGCCGATGAAGGCCTCTCCCATTTTCTATATCGGCTTGACGATTTTAATCGTGGGTTCGTGGCTGATTGGCTGGAGCCAACTGGCAACCCTGGCTGCCTGGCGGAAGGAGAACCCGGGTAAACGGACCCCCATCATGGCCATGGGTTCAATTGTGAATGTGCTGCTCTGGCAGCTTTCCACGCTGGGAATTGCGGTTCAGATGCTGGTGCTGGTGATTCCCTGGGCCACCGGCCTGGTGGGAGGAACGGATGTATTACTGAACCGGGTCTTATTCT
>CALESS010000067.1 GCA_937907495.1 uncultured Anaerolineaceae bacterium | reverse complement strand
GGATGGCAGTGTGCCGCTCGTGGTACACCCCACCCAGCCCGCCATTTTAGATGTGTCCGCCCAGGCCGAGTTGGCACGCCGGATTTTGAGCGCCCCCCTGACGCTCACCCTGCCGGAAGGCCAGCCGGGTATCGAGGGCGCACCGTGGGTGTTCGACCAGGCAGCGCTGGCTGCCATGCTGAGCATCGAAAAAGTGGTGACGCCGGAAGGCGTGCCCACCTTTCAGGTGACCCTGAACAGCGACAGCCTGCGCCAGTTCCTTTATAACCTGGCGCCGAGCCTGGCCCTGGGGCCGCAAAATGCCCGCTTCATCTTCAACGATGATACACGCCAGTTGGAGGTGATTCAAAATGCGGTCATTGGGCGGGAATTGAACGTGGAAAACACCATCCAGGCGGTGCAGGAGAAGCTCTCCGCAGGGGAACACACCCTGCCGCTGGCCTTCGACATCACCGAGCCGCCCGCCATGGATACAACCACCGGCGCCGACCTGGGCATCACCGAGCTGGTTCATGCCGAGACCTCGTGGTTCTACGGCTCCAGCAGCGAGCGCATTCAGAATATCCGGGCGGCAGCCGCCAGCTTCCACGGGCTGCTCATCCCCCCCTACACCACCTTCTCCATGTCCGATGCACTCGGCGACATCAGCCTGGATAACGGCTACGCCGAAGCGATGATCATCATCGGCGGGCAGACCATCAAAGGCGTGGGGGGCGGTGTCTGCCAGGTCAGCACCACCCTCTTCCGGGCCGCTTTCTTCGCCGGTTTCCCGATTGTGGAGCGCCATCCGCACGCTTACCGGGTGTATTATTACGAAAAAGTGGCCGGCAACCGCATCAATTCACGGCTCTCCGGGCTGGATGCGACCGTCTTTGTCCCGATTGTGGATTTCAAGTTCACCAACGACACACCCAACTGGCTGTTGATGGAAACCTACGTCAACGCCGCCTCGGCCAGCATCACCTGGAAGTTCTACTCCACCAAGGATGGCCGCAGCGTGGAATGGGACACGACCGGCCCGACCAATATCGTGCAAGCGCCGGATGACCTGTACCGCGAGAATCCGGACCTGCCGAGCGGCAAGGTGGTGCAGGTGGATTGGTCGGCGGATGGAGCCGATGTGACCGTGATCCGCAAGGTGTACAAGGATGGCAATCTGTACCTGGATGATGTGATCCGCACGCATTACCAGCCCTGGCAGGCAGTGTACGAGTACGGCCCCGGCACACCGGGCATGCCGCCCAACCAGAATCCACCGGATGAATAGCCGGCACTCCCTCCCTTTGGAAGAACTTTCACTGCCAGGCCCGGGCATTGTATTGTTTCAGCCATCCTCCAGCAGAGGAAAATAGCAAAGGATGAATCTCATGACCCCTAAGACGCACGAATTAACGCCCGAAAAACGTCAGGAACTGCTCCAGACGCTGAAAACCCGCTTTGAGAAAAACATGAATCGCCATCCCGGCCTGGAATGGGCACCCGTGCAGGCCCGGCTGGAAGAGCAGCCTGAAAAATTGTGGTCGCTGCAGGAGATGGAACGCACGGGCGGCGAACCAGATGTGGTGGGACAATACCCACCCCAGACGGGGATTTTTATTTTTACGGATTGCAGCGCGGAAAGCCCGGCGGGCCGCCGGAGTCTTTGTTACGATCGGGAAGCACTGGAGGCACGGAAAGCCAACCGGCCGGCGGATACCGCCATGGATATGGCTGCTGCCATGGGGATTGAACTTTTAACGGAAGAAGAATACCGGGGGCTGCAGAAGCTGGGAGCGTTCGATACGAAAACCTCGAGTTGGTTGAAAACCCCGGAGAATATCCGCAAACTGGGCGGGGCCATCTTTGGCGATCGGCGCTACGACCAGGTGTTTGTGTACCACAACGGGGCAGATTCTTACTATGCCGCCCGGGGGTTCCGCAGCTGGCTGGGAGTGTAGGCTTGCGGGTAATGGCTGGTTGGATGGGCATTGTGTGAGGCGTTTGGTCAAAAGTAAGGGAACCACGGAGCCGCAGAGCCACCGCGAAACCTTTTAGATTTGCCTCCCCAAGCGGCGTTGCGAAAGGGATTGAGTACGGATCAAGGTTGATCAAAAACAATGGGGCCGCCGAGCCACCGCGAAAACTTTTTGGGGTTCATCCAGCGCTACCGGTCTTCCATAAAGCCGAAACCTTGCAGGCAGCGTTGAGCGCGGGATTGCCAGGTGTAGGCTTGCACATCCGTGCGGGCGCGCCTGCCCAACCCCTGCCGCAGGCTCTCCTCCCCCATCAGCCGCTGCAAAGCGGCACCCCAGGCTTCTGGCTCATCCGGCGGCAGCAGGATGGCGTTCTGCTCATTCAACACCTCGCGCAGCACCGGCAGGTCGGAAGAAAGAATAGCCCGCCCGGCTGCCATGTACTCGAACATCTTCATCGGTGAGCAAATATCCGCCGTGTTGCCGCCGCTGCTGGTGGTAATCACCCGCTCGTAGGGCATCAGCAAAACATCCGCCGCGGATTGATAGGCCGGGATCAGCCGGTTCTCGATGAAGCCCAGCACTTGCAAATTTCGCAAGCCCATCTCCGCCGCCCGCTGACGCCAATACGCCACATCCGCCGGGCGCCCGCCAAGCCAGACAAAATTGACCTGCGGTAAATGCTGCGCCAGGTACTCCAGCACTTGCATCCCCCGGCCGGGGTAGAGGTGTCCGGTATAGAGCGCCAGCAACCCGGCAGGCAGACCTAACTGGGGGCGCAGTTCCGTGGCGGCTGGCAGATGCAGGTAGCGCTCCAGGTCCACCCCATCCGGGGCGATCACCGCCTGCGCCTCCGGCACGCGCAGGTTAAACTCGGCCTCCAGGGCGCGGCGCAAGGCCTGGGTGATGAACAACAGGCGGTGCGGCGTACGGCTGGCGGCAAACCAGCGCAACAGGCGCGGCCCCAGCCGCCCGGTCGGCCGGTCGTGCAGTTCCAGCAGGGTGGGCAAGCCCTGGCGGGATGCCCACCAGGCGGCCTGCGGCAGCCAGGTATAAAGCACATCCGCTGACCACTGGCGGGCCGCGGCCACCCCCCGTACCGAAAGATCGTAACGCTTGAGCGAAGGTTCCGAGCGCAGACGGCTGATTTCAAAGGGGGTCGTCAGGCCGTAATGGGCGGCAAGATGCTCCCACGGGTGGTGATCCTCCCCCGGCAGCCACAACTGCACCGTGTGACCGATTTGCGCCAGGGACTGGCAAACCTTCATCACCTGGATACTGTTGGCGGTGGTGGATGGCACCTTCGAGGGCGCCAGGCAGGCAATTTTCATGGCAGGCTCCCGGCGGTGGTTGGGTTTTCCTCCGCCTGGCGAATGGCCCGCAGCCCCAGCCAGCCCAATACCAGGTTGGAGACCAGGAAGTAGCCGGAGAGCAGCCAGGCTTCGCCGATATAACCGAAGCGCGGAATCACATAAAAGACCAGGCTGACCTTTGCCAGCCCGGTGAGGGCGGAGACGACCGTCGGCGCGCCAGCGTGGCCGGTTGAAAGCAACAGATGGCGATTCCAATACAGCGTATTTGCCAGGCCATAACCCAACAGCAAAATCAGCAGGGCGGGGTAAGCCGGGCCGGCATCCGCGCCATACCAGCGCACCAGCCACGAGCCAAACACCGCAAGCCCTACCCCGGTCAGCAGGGAGTAGCCCCCCGCCAGGGCCGTCATGCGGCGCAACATCCAGCGCATGCGCGGCCAATCTCGCAGGGCGGCCACCTTGCTGATCTCCGGGTAGGTGGTGGCAATCAGCGGGGTCACCGGCACAGTCACCAGGTTGATGATGGCTAGCGCCACCTTGTAGTACCCCGCTTCAGCATTTCCCATGAACAGCGAAATCCACAGCACCTCGCTATCCCGCACCAGCAGGGTGATGGTGGCGGAAAGATTGGTATTGGCGGCAAAGCCAAACAATTGACGCAGCGGGGGCAGCAGGCGGAACGAAGCCCGCCACCAGCCCTCCCCAAGCATCTGGTTGAGGCGTTGATAGGCCAGGATGGCCGGGGCGGTGCCAAGAATGATCTTACCCAGCAGGTAGGCGATCAGTACGATCTGCATATCCCCCTGGAAGAAGAAAGCCCCCCCGATGATGAGGGCCGTCAGGGCAGATTGGCCGATGTTGATGATGGCCTGGCTGCGGAAATGACCGCCTATCTGCAAGATGCCGGTGGCGGTTTCAAAAACCAGGTTACCCAGGATGGTGAAGCTGTACAGGATGAACCAGGGTTTGGTAGCCGGGTCTTTCCCCAGCCAGATGGAAGCCGGACCGGCCAACAACATCACCACCCCAAAGGCCAGCAGCGAGGTGGCGGCCTCTGCCAGGGCAGCCGCTTTCACCAGCGCCCCGGCCCGATCCCGCCGGTTCTCAGCCAGGTCTGCACCCAGGTATTTAACCACCACCTCCCCCATGCGGAAGGAAAACAGGCGGTTGACAGTGGAGGAAAACTGGGTGATGGTGCCCAGCAGGCCGAACCCGGCGATGCCCAGCATCTGCGAGGCCAGGATGGACTGCCCCATATTCAGAACCAGGGTAATGGCACTGCCACTGAACAAATACCCGCTGTTGCGCAGCAAGCGCTGCAGCAGCGGGTCGTTGAGCCAGAGCTTTACCCGTTGAGCCAGCCGGCTCATGGCGTGAGCACCTTCGATGTCCAACTGCGCTCGGCACGATACCATTCCACCAGGCTGGCCAGGCCTTGCTCCAGCGGGATGGTGGGCCGCCAGCCCAGCAGCCGCCCGGCTTTGCTTACATCCGCCTGGTTGCCGCGTGCATCCGCCAGGCTGGGCGGCAGGAA
>CALESS010000066.1 GCA_937907495.1 uncultured Anaerolineaceae bacterium | reverse complement strand
AGTTATAGCTTCGTTCGCTATTACCCAATACTATTGATTTCCTCGCATTTTTTTTTATAGAAAAACCGCCAAGTCTTCACGATTATGAAAAACACGAAACCATAAATTATTGCATTGGTAATTCCCCCAAGTACAACATCATTCAAATTCCATTGGGGCTGCAATAAACGGTTAAATGTCAAGAGACAAGCCATCCCTATTCCGAACCATACTGAAGACCGAAAAAGATTCTTAATTCGAACCTTCGGCGGGGTCGCCTCCGGTTTTTCAATCTGCCGGGCGGGGTCTGGAGTGGCTTTTTCGGCAAAAGGTTTTGTGATATCGCGATAACAAAACCGGCATATTATCGCTTCGTCCTGGATTTCTTCTGCGCAAAAAGGGCATTTTTTCATTCTTTTTGCTCCTTCTGTGGATTTCCCTTATTCTCTTTTCAAATTTATCTGAATGCCGTTGTTATGAATTCGGATTTTCCTTCCCGATTTTCAACCAGCGCGCCGCCACCCCGTGAGGCCGGCGGGTTAACCGCCCCCTGCTCGCCGATCTTGTTCGATGAGCAGCCGCAGGGCCTCCACCGCTACTTTAATCGCACGGTTGATATCCAGCAGGGCTTCCAGGCGGGCGGCTTCTTCCGGCGTGGCTACCTCTTCGGTCGGGTCGCCAATCAGCAGCATGATGCCGCCGGCCCGTTTGCGGTGCATACCCGCCAGGATGAACAACGCCGAAGACTCCATCTCCGAGCAGATCGCCCCCCCGGCTTTCCAGGCTTGCCAGCGGGCGGCCAACTGCCCGGCAAGCGGCATGCGCTCCGGCTCAACCTCCGCATAAAATGAATCTTTCGAGTGGGATACGCCGAGCTGATGGGGCAGCCCGGAGCGCATGGCTGCCGCCCGCAAGGCGACCACCACATCCAGCTCCGCCAGCGCCGGATATTCGATCGGCAGGTACTGCGGGGTGGTACCCTCATCCCGGATGGCCCCGGTTAAAATGGCCAGGTCCCCCGTCTGACCGTCATCCTGCACAAAACCCGCCGTCCCCACCCGGATGAAAGTGTGCGCCCCCAACTTGATTAATTCTTCCACCGCAATGGCCGTGGAGGGGCAGCCGATGCCCGTGGAAACCACCGAGACCGGTTCACCCAGCAGCGTGCCCGTAAATGTGGTGTATTCCCGGTTCGAAACCACAAAACGCGGCTGATCGAAATACGAGGCAATCAACTCACAGCGTCCCGGGTCGCCAGGCAGCAGGATGTATTTCCCCACCTCGCCTTCCCGCAGGTGGATGTGGTATTGCATGGCAGGGTCAACGCGCATAGCCGGAACCTCCGATCACGATGGTCTCAAGTTTCATTAACGCCTGATTATAGCATCCATTGGGCCGGGGAGGCGCACCAGCCGGGTGTGGGTGGAGCGCCCCACCGCCGGGAAGTTCCTTCCCGCAGACCGCTGGACGATCCTTGACAATGGCCTGTTTTGCTGTAGAATATATGTTCTAAACAAAAGTGCAGGCAAATGACCAAACTTCTATTCGTACTGGATGAGAATACCCTGGCAGCTCTGGAGATCCCGCGCCCGGCGGATGAACTGGCGGCGGCCCTGCGGCGCGGTGAATCCCTGCCGGAGGCCGGCGCCATCACCCCGCAAGGTCAGAGCGGCTGGCGGGTGATCGAACTGGGCGGGATGGTGGTGGTGGACCTGGAGCCGGGCAGCGACCCGCCCCGCGGCTTGCCGCCGGCACTCGATCCGCCGCTTTCACCGCGCCAGCGCCAGGTGCTGGCCCTGCTGCGCCAGGGCTGCACCACCCGCCAGATCGCCCTGCGGCTGAAGATCTCCACCCGCACGGTGCATTTTCACGTCGCCGCGCTCAAGGCGGCCCTGGGCGCGCAAACCCGCGCCCAAACCATCTGGCTGGCAGGTGAAATGAAGGAGGAGTAAATGGGCCTGGCCGCCGGGTCATATTGTCCGTGGCGCACCAGGTAGAAATTCAACGCTTGCCCCCCTTCCACAGGTAGGCAACCCAGTACACCGCCGCCACCAGCACCCCGCCCCCCAGGATATTCCCCAGCGTCACCGGCAGAAGGTTTTTCACGAAGAAAGCCCCCCAGCTCAACTGGCTGTAATCCAGCGCCGTCTTGCCGATCAGCTCCCAGAAGGCGGCAGGGGCAAAGGATTTAATCAGCAGCCCGTACGGCAGGAAGTACATATTGGCGATGCTGTGTTCAAAGCCTGCCGCCACAAACGCCGTGATCGGGAACACAATCGCCAGGATCTTATCGGTCGTACTGCGGGCGGAGTAGGTCAGCCAGACAGCCAGGCAGACCAGCGCATTACATAAAATGCCTGAAGCCACCGCCGGCAGAAACCCCAGGCCCGCCTTGCCGTTGGCGATGCTTAACGCCGTCTGACCCACCGCCCCGGAGCCATTCAGATACTGCCCGGTCAGGAAGACCAGCCCCGCCGTCAGGGTCGCGCCGACAAAATTCCCCAGGTACACCAGGCCCCAGTTGCGCAGCAGATGCAGGCTGCTTACCTTGCGGCTGGCCCAGGCCATGACGATCAGCACGTTGCCGGTGAACAGCTCCGCCCCACCCACAATCACCAGGATCAGCCCCAGGCTGAAGACCAGCCCGCCCAGCAGCCTGGTGGCGCCATAGGGTAGGCCGGGGGAGGAAAAGGCGATGGTGGCGAACATCGCACCCAGGGCAATGAAAGCACCGGCCAGAACGGCCAGCACGAACAGGTAGCGGGCCGGGGCATTGGCTTTGTTCAGGCCGATGGTTTCGGCTTTGTGCGCCATTTCCGGCGGCAGCAGCGAATCAATGTTGAAGTTGGCGGTCATTGCACCTCTTGGAATTTATTCAACTCGGTTTTGGGGGTATCCCCCTGATTATACCTGCTCTGGCAGGGGATAAATAAAAATGGGCGAAAAAATTCGCCCATTCCCTTTGCAAATCAGCCCCCCAATCCGCTTGCTACGGCCCGCTGACGGTTTCCAGCCCCTGGCTGATCCAATCGTTGATGCCGCCGCTCATACTGGTCACGTTCTGATAGCCGGCAGCCAGCAGAATATCCCGCCCCTCCTGCGAGCGGTTGCCCGAGCGGCAGTACACCAGCACCTCCTGATCTTTGGGCACTTCGTTGAGGCGGCTGCCCAGTTCCCCCAGCGGAATGAGGGTGGCTCCCGGAATGTGAGCTTGCTCCCATTCATCCGGTTGGCGTACATCCAGCACAAAAGCGCCCTCGCTGCGCAGTTGGGCAGCCCGGGTCACATCCACCACCCGCGGCAGGCTGGTCACCGCGGCCGGGTCTTGTCCCAATTGCGGAATGATCAGTGCCGCGGCGATGGCAACCGCGCCGCCCGTAACATCCCACATGT
>CALESS010000065.1 GCA_937907495.1 uncultured Anaerolineaceae bacterium | reverse complement strand
CGATGGTGGCGAAGGAAGCACCTTCCAGAATAGTCTGGTTGGGGATGTCGGTCACCAATGGGGCGTCATTGACGGCGGTCACGGTGAAAATGGCAGCATCGCTGCTGAAGAGACCATCCGGGTCGGTTGCACGGAAGGTGATAGTCTCCGCACCGAACCAATCGGGGTTGGGAATGGTGATGGTCGCCACCCGGTTGACAATCGAGACGCTGAGGGCGGTGTTGCCGGTGTAGGTCCAGGTCATCTGGGCATCGGTGTTGTCCGCATCCGAGACGTAGTTGTCCAGGGCGATGGTGGCGAAGGAAGCACCTTCCAGAATAGTCTGGTTGGGGATGTCGGTCACTACCGGCGCTTCATTCACATTGGTGATAGTAATGGTGAAGACCTTTACATAAGTAAGGCTGGTGGAATCTGTCACCTGCACGCGGATGGAGTAACTGCTCTGGGCTTCATAGTTGAAGCTGGCAGAAGTGCGCAGGTTGGCCCCGGAGATATTAAAGGAGGCGTTGCCGGTGTCGCCTGTCCCAGGGACGAGGGCATAGGAGAAAGTGTCTCCGGCATCCGGGTCGGTGGCGGTGAAGACGCCCACCATGGTATCGGCGAGTAAGTTTTCAGCCACACTGGCGTTGGAAAGGCTGATATCGGTGGGGGCATCAGGCACGGGGTTGATGGAGACGACCGCATTGGCGGTGTTGCTGTAAAGAGAACCATCGCGAGCTCGATAGGTGAAGGTAACCGAGCCATTGATATTGGGCGTGGGGTCGAAGTGCAACTGATTGGCAACCACGGAGGCAGTACCGCTGGTGCCCTGGGCGACGATGAAGTAGGAAAGAATATTGCCATCCGGGTCGGTGCAGTTGGGGGCGACATCGCCCGGGGTGTCCTCATTGATGGTTAGGGCAACTGCCGAGCAGATCGGCGGGTCATTGACATCCGTGATGTTGATGGTGAAGACCTTTATATAAGTAAGGCTGGTGGAATCTGTCACCTGCACGCGGATGGAGTAACTGCTCTGGGCTTCATAGTTGAAGCTGGCAGAAGTGCGCAGGTTGGCCCCGGAGATATTGAAGGATGTATTCCCCGTATCACCGCTGCCGCTGACGAGGGCATAGGAGAAAGTGCCTCCGGCATCCGGGTCGGTGGCGGTGAAGACGCCCACCACGGTATCGGCGGGTAAGTTTTCCGCCACACTTGCGTTGGAAAGGCTGATATCGGTGGGTGCCTCATTTACGTTTGTGACCGAAATGATGAAGGCCTCTTCATACCATAGCAATTCTGAATCAGTCACCCGGATGCGAACGGAGTAACTGCTCTGGGCCTCGAAATTGAAACTGGCAGAAGTGCGCAGGTTGGCCCCGGCGATGTTGAATGAGGTGTTGTCGCTGTCGCCGCTACCCGTAACCAGGGTGAAAGTGAAAGTTTCACCGATGCTGGGGTCGGTGGCGGTCAGCACCCCGACGATTGTATCCGCGGGCTGGTTTTCCGCCACCGAGGCGTTGGAAAGGCTGATATCGGTAGGCGCAGAGACGGCGCTCAGGTTGATGGTGACTGGAAGAGTGCCACTTAGCCAGCTTCCGGTTTGGAGGGCTACCACATTACCGATGCGGAAGACGACCGTATCGTTTGTTTGACCGCCTTCGATGGGGGGCGTAGCCGGATCATCTCCCGGCACATCCAATGCATAAATGGCTGTACCGGCGTTAAAGAAGACCGCCCGCTCGGCATATTTGACACCATTAATCCAGGCGGAGATCAGTGTACCGGCTGGAGGCGGAGCCCCGTTTAATGTCACCGTCCCGGTAAAGGGCGAGGGGAGGGGAGGAAAGGCCAGGGCCGGAGATACATTCGCCAGCAGCATGTAGCAAATCATTAAAACAGCGGTGGTGATGCGAATCAGTTTCATATCAGCTCCTCTTCACGTAAACAGGCTGTAAAATATACATCTCAAATCCATAATTACTTCTTGGATGCTCTTCCCCTCACCATCATCACCACTCCCACCAGGGCTGCCAGGATTACGATACCCAGGGCGATGTTTTGAGCCTGCCGCCGGGGGGAAGGCTCTTCCGCAGGCGTGGTCTCCATGAGGGCGGTGGAGGTTGGGAAAATGGATGGCATAACCGTTGAGGCCGCTGCCGGGTTGGAGGCGGCGGGAAGGGTTGTGCCGGGTGTGGCGGTATAAAGGGTGGGCCCTTCCGTAGGCAAAGGTGCGGTGGGCGAGGGCACGAAAACAGTGGCAGTGGGTTGAACCGCCGGAAGGAAGGTTTGGGTTGGAAGGGGTGTCACGGTGGGTTGAGGGGGCAGCGGTGTATTGACGGAGATGGCGCTCAGGTTGATCTCCACATTGGTGGCGCTGTGCCAGGTGCCGGTTTGGGCTGCCAGGATGCCGCCGATCTTAAATTGGATGGTATCCCCTTCCTTGCCGCCATCAACCAGCGCGGTTTCGGGGTTATCACTGGGGATATCCAGGCCGTACACGGAGTTCCCCTGGTAGGTTTGGCTGCCCCGGTAAGCAACCACCTGACCGCCAATGATCGCCTGGATCAGCGTGCCATCCGGAACGGGAGCGTTGTTCAATTGCACCGTGCCGTAGACGCTGGAAGGTAATTGCGGGATCGCCTGAACCCTGCCCGATGGCATGAGAAGTGCCAGCAGGATGAGGAAGAGGGTGGCTGAGGTCAAGATTCGTTGCAGCATGCCAGTCTCCGATGAACTGAAGTTCTGCCGGGGAGAGAGTGTGCAGCTCCCTCCCCGGTAAAGAGCTAATAGGCTACATTCCAGGTGCTATCTGCCGTGACAAATATCCAATATCCCCAGCCGGGGGTCAACTGGGTTAAGGTGTTCCCCTCGGGTGGGTACCCCCTCCAGAAGGACAGCCACGCAGGGGATTGATTGGCATGATATGCCCAGACGAATTCTGCCTCCGCAGGCACGGCAGCCGGCAGGTTGCCGGCGGCTGCCGAAGGATAGCCCACCAGGTTCCAGCCGCCGACATTATCATACAATGGGATGCTGGAGCTGGCAACCGGGGCGCCGGTGACAACCAGTGTATCGGCAACGGACATGTTGATCCAGAATCCCTGGTTCTCCGTTAATTCGGTTAGTAAGCCGATAAGGGGGTATTGCGGATTGTAGCTCAACCAATTTCCGCTCGAGGCGTGTGCCCCTGAAGCATCCCAGGCATAGACCAGGTTATAATGCCCGGCAATATTGGCCAGAACCGCCCCGGTAGCCGTATCGGTCGGGTGCAGGTTAAAGGAGACCAGGTTCCAGCCCGCCACCAGCGGGATGCTCTGGGTTAAGAGCGTGCTGACCGTAACCGTAGTGCTGCCAATGGCGGAGGTGCCGTCGTCATCGGTCACTTGCAGGCGGATGGTGTACGTACCTTCCCCGCTCCAGGTGTAAGAGGCCCCCGTCCCGCTTCCATCGTTAAATTGACCGTCATTATCCAGGTCCCAGGCATAGGAGCAGGTATCCACCCAGACGCAGGTGGCGCTGCCAGAGACGTTCAGCACGTTATTGGGTGCCACCGTGTACGGGCCGCCCGCGTTGACGTTGGTCGGGGGGGTATTGATGATGGTCACGGTTGTGGTGCCGATTCCAACTGCATGTTGTGTATCAATCACCCGCAGGGCAGCCGTATAAACACCATCGTCTAAATAGGTAGGGGAGACAGTGGCAGATCCGACAGCATCCACGTCGAAATCGGGAGCTAGGTAATTAAAATCCCACTCGTATTCCAAGGAGGCCAGATCCGTTGGGCTTGGGTCATAGCCGGAGCCCACGAAGTTGACCGGCGAGCCTTCATTGACGGTATACGAGTCGCCCGGGAAGGCGGTGGGGGCCACGTTGTTCACCACCAGGGCAAAGGTGGTTCCACCAGCGCCGCCCTGGCCGTCATTGGCATTGATGACGACCGTCCCGCCATCCCCCGGACCTTCGAGAGGGGTATAAGCCCAACTCCAGGTGTTGGGACCGGTAATGGTGACTGTGCCCACCGAAGCAGATAAAGTGACGGAATCCCCGCCGGGGTCGGCGAAGGTGCCCGTGTTGGCCGCCGGGCTGCCTTCGTCCACCGTCACGGTGGACAGATCCGCAGTGGCGGTGGGAGGAGCATTGCCCACGATCACGGTTGTGGTGTGTTCGGTGAACCCATCGTCTTTATCTATGATGCGGGCGCGCACATCATGCAGCACCGGAGGTTCGGTGAAGGTGCAGGTCGTGGAGCTATTGGTGGAACTGTTGTCATAGGTGGCGCCTGCCAGGGAGCCGTTATCGCAGGCAAAAGCATAATGGAAACCTGCGGCAAGATCCTCGGAGGAGGCATCGCCCTGACCGCTGAAGGATATGGTGACCGGGCTGCCCTCATTCACCGGGCCGTTATTGGCCAGGGTGCCAACCGGGCCCACATTGTTGACCACCAGGTTAAAGGTCGCGGTTCCAACACCTCCATCCACATCGGTGGCGGTGATGGTGACGAGTTGGGTTTGGTCCGGGCCATCGGTGGGGGTGTATTGCCAGGCCCAGGTGCCATCACCGTGGTTGGTGACCGTGCCCACCGATGCGGTGATGGTGCTGAGATCGTCACCGGGGTCGAAATAGCTGCCTCCATTGTTGGCGACGGTTCCTTCATTGACGGTGGTGACGGCATTATAGACGGTAAGTGTGGGGGCGAGGTTGGCCACATTCACTGTGGCTGAAGAAAACCCTTCCCCCACCAGGCTATCCGTCACCCACAAACGGACGGTAAACGTGCCGCTGTTCGGGAAGGTGATGACCGGATTCTGGCCGGTGATTTCAAAGGTCAGAGGGTCGCTGTCCATGTCCCACTCATAGGTGGCAATATCGAGGCCCAAATCCTGGGCAGAGCCGGAAAACGTGATGGGTGAACCTTCATTGCCATTATAAGTTCCACCTGCATCCGCCTGTGGTGGATGAAAATTCAGATGTACATCGGTGCCAGAGTGCCAGACCCACGTACCCAGGATGCGGCTCCCAAAGCGGAAGGTGACCGTATCTCCCTCCAGACCGCCATCCTTTTCCAGTGAGTCGGTGTCATCGCCCTTCACATCCATGCTATACACCAGGTTGCCGCCAGATTCGGTGACGGTCGTAGAGCCTGCCGGGGCGACCACCCCTGGAACATAGGCGTTGATGATGCTGCCAATTATCGGCGGATTATCCAACACGTGGATTTCCCCGTAGAAGTGGGAAGGATTCGGCGGAACTGCCTGTGCCGTACCCACAAAGCCCAGCAGCATCGCTGTGACCAGGAAGAATCGGGTGATCAATCGAAATGTATTCAAAGCGACCTCCAATCTCATGAGCTTGTTACAATTAACAATAATCCATCCTATTCGTTGCTAATAGCTTACGTTCAGTGAGGCATCTATATTGACCTTGATCCAGTATCCCCAGCCAGGGGCCATTTGCGCCAGGTCACTGGCGTAAGGAGCGGCATACGGGTCGTACATCTTCCATGGATCGGCAGTATCGGCTGCACGGTAGGAGAACACTAGGGAGTAATTCGGGCTGAGGGTGCTCAGCGCGCCGGGCAGCGCCACGGCGCTGGAAGAGGGGAAGCCGATCAAGTTCCAACCACCGGCCGCAACTCTTAAGGGGATGGTGGTGGTGGTGGGAAGCGTTCCACTGATCACCAGGGTGACCGGGCTGCTTCCCGTGATATGAACCCAGAAGCCCATGGATTCGCTCAGGTTGGTGAGGGTGTCGGGGTTGTTCGATTCGATCTTGTCCAGGCGCAGCCAGTTTCCACTGCCGGAACTTGCGCCGGTGGCATCCCAGGCATAAACCAGGTCATAATCCGCGGAGATGGAGCTGAGCACCGCGGTGGCAGTAGTATCAGCAGGGTGAATGGCGAACGAAACCAGGTTCCAGCCGGGCTGCAAGGTGATGCTGTGCTGAACTCCGGTGATTTCAAACACACCGGGGACAAAGGTCAGGGCGTAGTTGGTGTTGATAACAAGGCTGCCCTGGGTGATGGCATAGGTGCCGATGTCTTGGCCTGGAGCGCGCACCAGGCTGCCGCTGACTGTATCTGTGAAGACGAGCGAACCGCTGGTGATTTGATAGGTCAATTCGGGGTCGGCTGCACCGATAATCTTGGATTGATTATCCGCCGTGATCGTAATAGGCCGGTAAGTGATGGTGAGGTTGGCGCCAGTGAATTGGAGGGTGTAATTGCTGCTAAGCGCCAGGCTATTCTGGCTAATGGCATAGCTATTAACCGCTTCACCTGCCGCCCGGCTGAGGGCACCGGTGAAGGCATCGGTGCCGACCAGTGTACCGGCAAAGGTATAGGTGAGGTCCGGGTCAGCGTTGCCATAAACCTTGGTCAGGGCATCGGCGGTGACGGCGATGATACGAGGGGTGATGGTGATGGAGGTTGAATCGGTGCTGCCCAGGTGATTGGCATCCCCGGTGAAAGTGTAACTGGCCGTGCAGGGGGTATCTGCTACATTGACCGGAGCCGTTGTACAGGAGCCGGAATACACCGGGCTGGGGCTCAGGGTCAAGCCCCCGGCACCGGTCACCGAGACCGTGGCTGCATGGGCCTGACCGTCGTACTCAAAACTTCCCCCACCTGAAACGGTGGTGGTGGAGGGAGCTTTCGCAATCACAAAGGAGCCGTTGCTGGAACCGGCGTAGTTGGTATCCGTGATGGTTACAACCAGCGCGTAGGTGCCCGCGTTGGTGGGAGTAGTAGAAGAGCCATCGTAAGTGATGGAGTACGGCAGACCATTGGGAGTCGTGGAAACCGAAGGGGAGAGCGGAGAGCCGGTAAAAGTGGGATTGAGGTTGCCCAGGGTAATGACCGCTGAAGCCGGGGTAATGGTAAAGTTGGCCGTGTTGTAAGTGATGTTGTAATTACTGAGCAGACCACTGGCATTGAGGGTGGCACTAATGGTGTATGGGCTGTCTGCGACCGTTTCCCCTGCCACGCGGCTGTAAGTGGCTGTGACCCCATCCGCCGGCAGGAAACCGACCAGTGTGCCGGTCAGAGTAGGATCAATTTCATTATAGACTTTGGTTTTCGCATCCGGTGTGACGGAGGCGGTTTTGGGTGCAATCACCAGGGATGTGGTGATGGTGGCTACTTCGTTTGCACCATTCATGATGTGCACCACCACCTCGTAGGTGGCTGCATTGGTGGGGGCGGTCGCACTTCCATCATACGTGACCGTGTATGAATAAGGATCCACAATTCCGCTGGCGGTGACGGGGTGTGGGTTGCCATCATAGACCTGGCCGGTGAGCCCGCCGAGAGTGTAGACAAAAACCAGCGCCGTGGCCGTGCCCACACCGCCCTGGGCATCGGTCACTTGCAGGCCGAGGGTGTACGCACCGGTCGTGGAATTGCTGTAGCTGGGACTGGCGCCGGTGGCATCATCATACTGGCTGCCCCCGTCCAGATCCCAGGCGTAAGCAGAGGCATCGGAACCGTCATCGTTGGCGGAACCGTTGAGGGAAATCGTTGCCCCGGCCAGGACAGTATAGGGGCCGCCCGCCATGGCTTGGGGTGGATGGAAATTCAAGAGTACATTGGTGCCGCCA
This sequence comes from uncultured Anaerolineaceae bacterium, assembly GCA_937907495.1. GTDB lineage: Bacteria > Chloroflexota > Anaerolineae > Anaerolineales > Anaerolineaceae > CALESS01. Next base: position 3,760 of record CALESS010000065.1, on the reverse strand, counting down.
TGCCAGAGGGCTGTGCCAATCACCCGGCTGCCGATCTGGAAGGTGATGAGGTCGTTTTCCAACCCGCCTTCTTTGACGCCGGAGGTTTCTGGCACATCACCGGGGACGTTGATGGTGTACACCAGGTCGCTGCCAGAAGTGGTGATGGGGACGCTGACAACGACCCCGGTAATCCCCGGCAGGTAGGCATCCACAAAATCCACTCCGGCGGTGGGTACGCCATCCCCGCTCTGGATTTGAATACTCCCATAAAAGTTGGATGGAATGGGGGGCTGCGCCTGGGCAACCCGAACCGAAGAGAAGAACAAAGAACAAATCATCAATGCTGTCAGCAGAACCCGAAACGTGCGCATGATATAACCTCCTGGCTGCCAAAAAACTTTAGAATGAGATGGAGCAAGCCGATCCTTCAGCGGAATTCCCCTGAAGGTTCTCCCCACAGGGAGTGAAACAGGGTTGCAAAACATTCATTTGAGCATTGTGTGTCTGTTAACCTCTCCTTACCGGCCCTCTCCCCTGGAAGGCCGGCAGGAGAGAATTATCTCAATAAGCCACCGTCCAGGTGCGGAGCGTAGTTCCCACTTTTATCCAGTAACCCCCGCCGGGAGTCAGGGCGGGCAGGTCATTGGCATAATCGGGGGCCAGGCGATCGTACATTTTCCACGGGTCAGCCGTATCGGCGGGATGGTAGGCAAAGATCAGCAGATTGGCTTCATCTACGCCGTGATTGCTCAGAACACCCGGCAGGGCCTGGCTGGCTGCCGAGGGGTAACCCACCAGGTTCCAGCCGCCGCCGGTGGGGTAGAGGGTGATGTTGGTAGTAGTGGGGGGGGTTCCGCTGACTTCCAATGTGTCCGCAGCGGTCATGTGGATCCAGAAGCCCTGGTGAGCATCCAGGCTGGTGAGCGTGTTGCCTGCCCCGGCCCCGGGTGCGTAGTGGCTCCAGTTATTCATAGTTACACTTGCATCCCAGGCATAAACCAGGTCGTAACTTCCAGCGACCGAGGCCAGCACGGAAGTGATGGAGGTATCCGCCGGGTGCAGATTGAATGAAATCAGGTTCCAACCCTGCTCCAGCGGGATGGTGTGGGTGGAGGCGGCGCTGCCGGTGGTGAAGGACCAGGTGGGGCCGGTGGTGGTCAGGGTGGCATCGGAGACGGTGGCGTACCACTCGTATTCGGTGTTATCCGAGAGGCCCGCCCCTGTGACGGATGCATTGCCGCCATTGGCAGCCGTGGTTGTGCCGATCAAGGTGTATGAGGCGGCAGTGCTGCCGTTTAGGTCGTAGACCATCTCAAATTGCTCGTAATTGGCAGCGCTGGTGAGGCTGCCTGGAATGGTGGGTGAATAGATGCTGGCATAGATCTTGTCAACCGCCGGTGAGAAGCGCAGCAGGCGCAGGTAGCCGTTGCCGCCATTTGGATAGTCCTGATAATCGGTCATCAGGATATGGATGGTGTGCCCATCGGTTCCGGTCTCCGCGCGGTAGGCAGAGCCATCCGAAGCAGAATGCATGTGGCCGCAGAGCATGAGGAACAAGTTGGGATTATCCCGCAGGGCGTTATAAGATGTTGAATTGACAAAGTTGTTGTCAATATTCAAAATATCATGCTGAACGACAATGCCGCGCCGGGTTGGGTTGGCTTTCAACAGGGCATCCGCCCAGTCCAACTGAGCCGTACCCGGGCTGTATTGCAGGTTAATCAGGATGAAGTCATTGCCGGATGCACTGAAGAACGAATAGTTATTATTGTTATCGCTGCCGTAATGCCCCTGATACCAGGATTTACCCGTGAAGCGGGAGACGCCGAAGTAGGTCTCATACAGGCTGCCTGCGCCCGTGTCATGGTTGCCGGGGCTGACGCTATAAGGCACACCCGCCAGGTCCAGCCGATCGTAGGCGGCATCGGCATTGTTATATTGGGTAGCACTGCTGTAAGTGTTGACGATGTCGCCCAGGCCGGTGGCGAAGACGATGTTATCGGGGGTACCCAATTCAATCCAATCCAGTTGGTTTAACATAACAGTCGGATAGGACTGGGCTTCATTCTGCGTATCCGGGATGGCGATCAGGGTGAAATCCGCCCCGGTGGTGCCGCCGGCAGGCCGCCCATAGAAGTTAACAGTCAGGTTCGTGTCGCCGGCATTCGGGTCGCTGGCGGTCACTTCCAGGGTAGGGGAGGTGGAGATGCCGGTGGCGTCATCCGCCGGTTGAACCAGCACCGGGAGGTTGGGTGAAGCGTTGATGACGCGATAGTTGACGCCTGCCGCGTAGTTGCTGGCGGGCATCACCAGGCTGTTGCTGCTGGCGGTGCTGCTGTTGTTGCTGGTGCCCGTCCAGTTGCTGATCTCCCAGCCTGAAGCCGGTACGGCCCCGCTGAGGGTGATGCTTTCACCGGAGATGTAGGAACCGGCGGCGCAGCCGCTGGAATTGGCCGGGCTGGCGCTGGGGGTAGTGCCATCGCCCGTGTGGCTGAGGGTGAGGGCGTAGCAGGTGATGGGCATGCAATAGCTAACGTTCAGGGTCGGGCCGGCGTTGGTTGTATTTTCACTTGAGGCAAATTGCAGGTCATCATTGAGGGAGGTGGAAGTGGAGTAATTCTGGAGAGTAAGACCGTAATTGAAACCACTTCCATTGATCCAGCCCTGCACCACTGCCTCACCATCTGTATTGAAGGTTTCGGTTTTAGTCCCGGTGGTGGAGAAGGAAGTCGTTCCAGCGCTCCATAAATTCGTATCATAACGGTCCGAGGTGATGCTGGAAGCGCCGGGTGTCGTCCAGTTAAGGGAACCGTCATAGGTCAACCAGGTTGCTCCGTCGCCACTCACAGAACTTGCTCCCGTGCCTTCCACCCAATTCCTGCGCATATTATACAGGTTATAGGTTTGCGAGGCAGCCGTGCTGATGTAAAGTGAAAGACTGACTGTATCCACGGTGGCATTGCTTGGAATAGCGGAAAGGTCCCACCGGAAGAAGGCGGCTCGATTATTATCTGCATCCCGGGTAACTTTTAATGTGGTGGACGCGCCGTAGTTATTGTTGGTGCTTGTACTATAGTTGCTGATATAGTTATCATCCACCGCCTCGAGGCTAACCGTTTGGCAGTTGGAGACCTCGCCGCTGACCGCAACATCCCGCTGGGTTGCGCCGGCGCTGGTGTGGGTGATATTGCCGCTATAGGTGCCCACTGCCCCGGTCAGGCGGATATGGATGGTGGTGTTGCCCACCGTACCGCCGGATTGCGGCAGGGTCAGGGTTGGGTGGTAGTTCGTGCCATCGGTGGAGAGTTCAAAACCAGCGGGCGGGGTGATGAGGATGCCTTCGGTCAGGTTGCTGCCGCTGACGGTGTAGGTCTGGGCGGCGGAGGGGGTGCCCGGCGTGCTGCTAAAGGCGGTCAAAGTGCCGGCGGTGGTGATGGTGGGGGCGGTGTTTTCCATCTGTAGCAGGAACACACTGAACGCATAGGCTTGATTGACCGTTCCATGGGCCTGTGAGCGGATGGTGAACGTCCCGTCAGCCCCGGGCTGGATGCCCGTCCAGCGGGCGACATAACCGGTGCTGGTATTTTCGCCGGTCGGAAAGGCTGTGTAATCACCAGAGGGGGAGATTGTGGTACCTGCGGTGCTGGCGTTGGTGGCAGCATCCACACCCGTAATCGTAAAGCGGGCAACCCGATCCAGGTAGCCGCTGTCACCCGCCCGGTTGGCGGAGGTGGCAAAGGTATAGGTTCTGGCGGGGTCCAGGTTGGTGAAGGTCACA
>CALESS010000064.1 GCA_937907495.1 uncultured Anaerolineaceae bacterium | reverse complement strand
AAGCCATCGCCTGGCTGGGAGTGGGATTGTGCCTGGCGGGGCTGCTGCTCTTCCTGTGGAGCCTGATCTCGTTTGGGAAGAGTTTCCGGGTGGGCATTGATACCGAGCATCCTGATCAATTGGTCACCACGGGCATTTTTGCCCGCAGCCGCAACCCGATCTACGTGGCCTTTGCAACCATTCTAATCGGGCAATTCCTGGTCTTCCCCAACTGGATTCTGCTGGTGTACCTGGGTGGGGCGTTCTGGCTGTTCCACCGCCAGGTGCTGCGGGAAGAAGATTTTTTGAAGCAGCATTATGGTGAGGAATTTCTTGCTTATAGCCGGCGGGTGAGGCGCTATATTTGAATTTTGTATAGGGCAAAGGACCCCCATTAAGCCCACCCGGTGGAGAAACCGGGCAGCCTTGCGAAAATAATGAACCATTGCAGGTGAGTTGAATACTGAAAAGCCCTCCATTCTCTGTTTCAGAAATGGAGGGCTTTGTATATTGTAACCGCTGGAAAGATAAGGAGAGACTACCTCCGAATGGCGGGCAAGTACAGGGCGTAGGTGACTGCATAAAGCGGAGATAAGCCGACCGTGGTTCCCGCCAACAGGTTGGGAATGGTGTTGAATTGGGCGGTGGTGCTGGTGGTACGGATGCCCATACCATACGGCAGGGGAGCCGCCATGGTAAAGGTCCAGTTACCACTGGAGTTGGCCGTGGTGGTGCCCAGAAAAACCAGGGCTTCGTTGATGCTGTCTGCATCATCCAGGAAAAGCTCAATCACGCAGTTGGGGCAGGGGCTGCTGGCACCGGCTGTTCCGCTGACGGTCGTGCCGCTGACCGAGGTCACAATCGCCGGGTTGAAAAATTCGTAGGCATCTGGCAGGCCGCTATAGCGCAGGATGGCATCATCGGCTTTGGTGGCACCATCCGGCAGGATCCAGGGGGTGCTGCGCCGAATAAGGTTCTCTTTCAGGGTGTTGCCAGTGGAGAGCGCGCCGTTGATGAAAATGGCGGCATGGAAGGTATCCACCAGGAGGTTGTTTTGCAAGATCACACTCTCGGTGTTGGAAATATCAATCCCCTGACCGCAAACGCCGACTTCGTGCCCCAGGACATCTTTGCCGATGATGTTGTCTTTGACAAGGCAGCTATCACAGGTGCTTTGCACCGTAATGGCATCCGGTTGGCTGGAGGAGATGAAAATGTGCTGGCGCAGACCGGCGATGGTGTTTCCCTGCACGATGTGATCCGGGCCATCCATGCTGATGCCGCCGCCACCCAGCCAATCCACGATGGAGCAGAGCAGCCCGGGTTCGGTTTGTTTGATCGGCACGACTCCGCTGGCGTTGGTGCCGATCCAGTTATTCTGCACCAGGTTTTCTGAACCGCGGAGGGCGATTGCAACCCCATCGAATGCCAGGAAGATGTTCGATTGCACGGTGTTCAAGGAGGTCCCGGTGCTAATGGCTACGCCGGCACTGCCGCTGCCATCTTCCGGGTCTGCGTTGCGCAGGTAAGCCCCGCTTCCATCATCATTCAGACCAAACCAGTTTCCTTCAATGGTGTTGCTTTGCGAGTTCACATAGACGTGGGTGGCAAAATTCTGAAAACCCAGTCCACGCAAGATATTGCTGTTTTGGGTGGCACTTTCCCCCAGTTTGATGCCGTCTTTTGCGCCGGTGCCAGAGCCGACCAGGATGATTTTTGGTCCGCTGGTGCGCCCGTTGGGCTGGGTCGTGCCGTCAATGGTGATCTCGCCGTTCAAGTAGCGCAGGGCGGCATTGGTGGTGGCGGAGATGCCCGAAAACTGGATCTTCCAGATCTGCAGGGTGCCATTATAGCCGGCATCGGAAGTTGGAATGTTGAAGTTGATCAGCACCGGTTTCACTGCGCCGCGGGCCTGGATGACCGCCCGGCGCAGGGTACAGGGAGCTGTGGCACAGGTGGTACTGTCGCTGTTATCGGGGTCGGCGGTGCTGTTGACGGTGATGGTGGTGGCGTAAGGCCCCACGATGCCCTGCGGAGATTGCGCCTGGGCGGTGCGGGCCGGGCTAACCCCGGTCAGCAGCAGGCTAATGAGGATGATACCGGTCAACAGGGAAGAAAATCTCAAATGTTTCATTCTTAACTCCTTCGAGTTTGGTGGGTTAATTTCCCGGGGGGGGCAGTACAAAGCGGGAAAGGTTACATTGGATTGATTGGCATCCATAAACATTCTAGCCAGCAGGTGTCAAAACAACGTCAAAAAGGCAAGCAGAAAAGCGTTCGCAAACGGGCGATCTGCGGGAAAAAGGGGGCACTTCTCGGCTATAATTCTTTGTGGAAAGGGTCGCGGATCCACCTTTACCCAGCCGTGCCAAAAATTTACTTCCACCCGGTTCACGGATGGCATCCAACCGATCGGATGAAAGAAGGAAAGATAGATGAATGACAACTGTAATCCAGTCACCCTGGTTATTTTTGGCGCATCGGGAGATTTAACCTGGCGCAAGCTGATCCCGGCGCTCTATAATAACTTCAAGAAAGGCCGGCTTTCAGAATGCGCCCGCATTGTGGCCTTTGCCCGGCGGCCCTATACAGACGAAACCATTCGGGAGCATCTGAAGCAGGGGGTGACCGAGTTCAGCCCGGAAAGCTTTGATGAAGAGACGTGGGCGCGTTTTGCCGGAATGCTGACCTATTTCCGCGGCGACCTGGATCAGGCGGATGATTTCACCCGGCTGGCGGAATACCTGGAGAAGCTGGAGGGCAACCCCACCAACCGCCTGTATTACCTCGCCATCGCCCCGGATTATTACCCCGCCGTGGTGGAATCGCTGGGAAAGACCGGGCTGGCAGAACAAACCAGCGGCTGGCGGCGGATTGTGATTGAAAAGCCGTACGGCAACGACCTGGAATCTGCCCACGCGCTGAATGAGATTGTGCATTCCGTATTTGAAGAAAAACAAGTCTTCCGCATTGATCATTACCTGGGCAAGGAAACTGCCCAGAATATCCTCTTCTTCCGCTTTGCCAATACCATCTTTGAGCCGATTTGGAACCGGCGTTATGTAGATAATGTGCAGATC
>CALESS010000063.1 GCA_937907495.1 uncultured Anaerolineaceae bacterium | reverse complement strand
TAGCCAGCGGGATGAGTTCTTTTTGGGCAGAACGGGTGGAAATATCCACCACCCGGCCATAATCCGGTTTTTTCGTTCCTTCCATGATGCCCGGCTGCAGGAATTGCGCCCGCACTTCCTCCACAATTTGGCCTGCCGCCCGAGAGACGGCCCGGATGGATAAGGCGCTGAACAACCACGGGAGTGCCCCACCGATCAAGAAACCGACAAAGACCTTGGTGTCAGAAATCCGGATGGCGGTCAACAATTGATCAGCCGACACACCCAGGTTCAATTGCACCTTGCCCACATCGGTAATGAACGATGCAAACAAACTGACCGCTGCAATCACTGCCGAAGCAATCGCCACACCCTTGGTAATGGCCTTGGTGGTATTCCCCACTGCGTCCAGGTCCGCCAGGATCTGGCGGGCTTTCTTGGTCTCATCGTCCGTTTGATCATGCCAGGCCATTTCTGCAATCCCATTGGCATTATCAGAAATCGGCCCGTACGAGTCCATCGCTACATTATTACCCGTATGGCTGAGCATCCCGATGCCGATCATGGCAACCGCATACAACACATACATTGAGGAAGATTCGCCGCCATATAACATCAGGGCGAATATGAAGGAGACTGCAATCACCAACAGGGCATAAACGCTGGATTCCATCCCGGTGGATAAACCATTCAAGATGGTGGTGGCAGGACCAAACTTGGTCGCTTTCACAATTTCCTTGACGGGTTTGCGGTTGGTCGCCGTAAAGTAGGCCGTGAGGGGGTTGAATGCCACTGCCAGCCCCACCCCAATCGAGGTCAAAGCCGCCAGCCGCCAATCTCCGGCATACAAGATTGCCACCAGGAAGGAGAAGATCACCGTATTAATACTGGAAACTTCGTAGGAGCGGAACATAGCCCCTTCCGCATCATCCGCTCGCAGGAATTTGATCGGAATGCGTTCCCAGATCGGAACAGTAAAAGTCCCAATAATCGAGGAGATGACCCCAATTCCGCGAATGATTAAGGGATAGACGATCCACTTCAAACTATGGGCCGGGTCCATTTGCACCAGCGCCAGGCCCAAAATCAAAGCCGAAACGATCGTTACCTCATAGGATTCGAAAATATCGGCAGCCATGCCGGCGCAATCACCTACATTATCGCCAACCAAGTCTGCCACCACCGCCGCATTGCGCGGGTCATCTTCGGGAATATCCTTTTCAACCTTACCCACCAGGTCCGCACCGACATCAGCCGCCTTGGTGTAGATGCCGCCGCCCACCCGCATAAATAAGGCCAACAGGGTACCGCCAAATCCAAAGCCGAGCAGCACATCCGGCGATGCCTTACCAAAGATGATGAAGATGACCGTGCCGCCCAAAAGACCCAAGCCATCCGTCAACATCCCCGTTACAGTGCCGGAATAATAGGCAATTGAAAGGGCTTCATTCAAAGACCGCCTGGCTGCAGAAGCCGAGCGGACATTCGCCTCAATCGCCATTCTCATCCCCAGCTGCCCTACAATCAGCGAGAAGGATGCACCGAGGATGAAAGCCACCGCCCGACCAATGGCAATTGCGATCGTGGCGGAATTTCCAAATTCCTCCACTGCTTCCAGTGAGGGTTTGACCACGTACACACTCAAAAAGAGCGCGATCACCAAAAATCCAACCGCGGGTAAAATGGTTCTTAGCTGCCGATTCAAATAGCTATCAGCACCCTCTTTGATGGCGTTCCACACTTCTTTCATCTTCGGTGTGCCATCATCTTTTTTCATCACGCCGCCCCGCAGCCACCAGGCATACGCCAGGCTGATGAAGGCCACAACCAGAACGCCAATAATGGCGATTTGCTCAAAGCCATTCAACCCGTGCCTTGAGTAAAGACCAAATATATCCATGTTCCCTCCGTCTATTGATTAAATGGGGATTGGTTGGATGGGGTCCCGTTTCAACCGAAATCCAACTCAGCTTACTTATTTTATCTATTCCGTTACGCTTGTCAATCAAATAATGGCCAGATTAGCATTTGATTAGAAAATCACAAACTTATTGACTTCACCCCTTCAATTATTGTATATTGTTATGCGGCTCTCATCCGGCCATTTTTTGCTTATTTCGGGCGGAACCTTGCTTCCGCTCGTTCTTGTCTGTCTTTACGTAATTACCCGGAGGATAATCTATGATTCAGGTTCATGGTCTGACCAAGGATTACGGCTTGCGCCGTGCCATACATGACCTGACGTTCAACGCCAACAAAAGTGAAATCCTGGGTTTCCTCGGTCCCAATGGCGCCGGGAAAACCACAACCATGCGCATCTTAACGGGCTATCTTCCTCCCACTACAGGCAAAGTCACCATTAACGGCCTGGATCTGATGGAGCAATCGCTTGAGGTTCGCCGCATCATCGGCTACCTTCCAGAAACCGTGCCGCTCTATCCCGAAATGTCCGTTTATGACTTCCTGAAATACATGGCTGATTTGCGTCACGTCCAGCAACCTGCGAAACGCATTATGGAGGTGCTGGAAATGGTCCACATGGGCGACCGCAAGTCCGGCTCCGTGGGCAAGCTTTCCAAAGGAATGCGCCAGCGCCTCGGACTCGCACAAGCCCTAGTGCATGATCCAAAGGTTCTCATCCTCGATGAACCAACCATCGGCCTCGATCCCGCCCAGATCACCGAAGTCCGCTCCCTCATTCAGCAATTGGGCAAAGAGCGAACCATTCTGCTTTCCACCCACATCCTCTCGGAGGCTCAACAAATCTGCGATCGGGTTTTGATTATCAATAAAGGCCACATTGTGGCAGAAGATACACCCGAGCGGCTCCAATCCCGTCTTTCCGGTGTGCAACGGGTGATGGTGAAGGCTCGCGGGGAAACCGAGGATATCGCTTCGGTGATCGCAGCTACACCCGGTGTCACCCTGGTTTTACCGCACTCCAATGGCGAATTGGAATTTGAAACCTCACTGGGCGAAGATGTTCGTGCCCAGGTGGCCAAGTCCATCATCAATGCAGGCTATGACCTTCTGGATTTCCACGCTGTGAACCTCAGCCTGGAGGAAATCTTCCTTCAGTT
>CALESS010000062.1 GCA_937907495.1 uncultured Anaerolineaceae bacterium | reverse complement strand
ATCTTCCCGTGAGGCAACGTTACCCTTTGGTTACTTTTTCCCGTGAGGCATTACGGGGTCAAAAATCTATCTACATGTTTTTGCGTCATTTCATAATTTTTCACTCAAGCTTTCGACGCTGGATTTTTTTCCTTTCACCGCGGTGGAGGATCTTATTTCATTTCGCCCTTCAAACTTCGAATTGCCTTACAATTGTCTTGATGTAAAAATCCATTTCATCTCATCCAGACCTACCATGACCTCCTCAAACCCCTACCGGCCCTTTTTCCTGCTTGATTTCTCCATCCACTTTTTAAATCACGGTTCTTTCGGCGCTTGCCCGCTCCCTGTATTTGAAGCCTATCAAGCCTGGCAGCGCCGCCTGGAAAGCCAGCCTGTCCTATTTCTGGGCCGAGAATTTGCCGCCCTCGATCACCAGGCCCGCATTCCCCTCGCGGAGCACCTCCATACGGTGCCAGAAAATCTCGTTTTCATTCCCAATGCCACCCAGGGAGTAAACATCATCGCTCGCTCTCTGAAACTTTCACCGGGGGATGAAATTCTGACTTCTGACCACGAATACGGTGCCTGCGATTACACCTGGGAATTCATCTGTCATCAGACTGGCGCCGCATACAAACACCAACCGATTCCCCTCCCTGCCAGTTCATTGGAAGAGATGGCTGCACAATTCTGGCAGGGGGTCACCCCCCGCACCCGGGTCATCTACCTCAGCCACATCACCTCGCCTACTGCATTGCGGTTGCCAGTGGAGATCATCTGTCGGAAGGCGCGTGAAGCCGGTATCCACACCGTGGTGGATGGCGCTCACGCTCCAGGCCAAATTTCCCTCGATCTGCCTGCCATCGGAGCGGATTTCTACATCGGCAACTGTCACAAATGGTTGTTAAGCCCCAAGGGTGCGGGGTTTCTCTACGTTCGGCCCGATCTCCAATCCCAGGTTTTGCCCCTGGTGGTCAGTTGGGGTTACCATGCCACCCCCGAAGGCTCCTCCGGCTCGCAATTTGTGGATTACCTGCAATGGACGGGAACCCGCGATCCATCGGCATCGCTTTCCGTTCCGGCGGCTCTTCAATTCATGGCGGATCATGACTGGGAGAAGGTCCGCACCGATGCGCATCAACTCTTATGTCAGACCATTTCGCACATTTGCTTCCTCACCGGTCTTTCTCCATTGGCTCCACTGGATTCAGATCTATTCTTCCAGATGGGTATTGCACCCCTCCCTACAGAAACCAATCTACTGGAATTGAAAAGTCTTCTCTATTCATATTTCAGAGTCGAAGTACCGCTCATCGCCTGGAATGAACACAAGTTTGTCCGCATTTCCATCCAGGCCTACAATACCCCCGAGGATTGCGATGCCCTGCTGGCAGGCCTTGCCGAACTGCTGCCCAAAGTAAGGCTCTCCAACTGATTCCGAACCCATCTAGCCTGCATTATAATCAGGGTATGCGTAGCGAAATTTTGCGGAGGGAATATGCCTGATGTTGCTTTAGCGCTGGGTGTTGGCGGTATTAAAGGAATCGCTCATATCGGCGTGCTGCGCGCCCTGGAACGAAACGGTTTTTCCATTAAAGCCATATCCGGTTCTTCCGCCGGTGGAATGGTGGGGGCTGTCTATGCAGCCGGCAATTCTCCTGATCGCATCATCCACATCGTCAATCAGCTGGATCAGAATAAACTATTTGAGCTTAACCGTTCTCCCCATCCTGCCCTGATGGACATTCATGGCCTTACCAAGATTCTTTCTGAGGTCATCGGGGAGCTGACCTTTGCTGACCTGGCAATTCCCTTTGCCTGTACCACCGTCAACATCCACAAATCCCAGGAACTTGTTCTCTCTGAAGGCCGCCTCATGGAAGCCGTCCTCGCCACGATCGCCATCCCGGGGGTCTTCCCGCCTCCCCAACTGGACGATGCCTTCCTGGTGGATGGGGGCGTATTGAACCCGGTTCCCGTAAGCGTCGCCCGCTGGCTCAATCCCACCCTGCCTGTTATCGCCGTCAGTTTGTTTCCCTCCATCTCGGAGGGCATCTCACAGACTTCCTACCGCCTCCCCTCCTCCACCCCCATTCCGACAGCGATTATGGAGTACCTTGCCAAATTGAAGTTTGGCCAGGCAATGGAGATTTTTCTTACTTCCATGGAGGTAACATCTCTCATGCTCACCGATCTGCGCTTGAAAGCCGAAAAACCGGAAGTGATTATCCGGCCTGATGTAACAAAATTCGGGATTCTGGATCAGGTCGAACCACGCATCCTGATCGAAATTGGCGAAAAAGCGGTGTAATAGGCTCTTCCGCAGATCAAAGAAGCCCTCGGCTGGCAAAACACCCTCCTGCGGCGT
>CALESS010000061.1 GCA_937907495.1 uncultured Anaerolineaceae bacterium | reverse complement strand
GGCCATCGAGCAGGAAAACCCGCCTCCCGCTCAATTCCGGCAGCAGCAAGAGATTAAGGGTTGGCAGGGTCTGATCCAGCCGCCCGGCCAGGGCAGCCACCAGCCAGATGACTGCGAAACCGCCCGCCGCGGCGGCCAAAAGAGCCAATTCCAGGTCGGTTTCGTCCTTCTCCACCGGGTACGAGCGGAGGACACCTCCCGCAGCCCGTACGGCTTCCACTTCCGCCGGGCTGACGGAATCAAGATCACCAATCAGAAGCCGGGGCTGTAAACCGAGGGTATGCATCACCTGCAAACCGCCATCCGCGGCAATCAGAAAATCCTGCGGGAGAAGGCGGCGCATCACCGCTTCCGGCTCGACCAGGATTCCGTTAACGAAAATCACTGCGCGCTTATCCGCCATAAAAAAACCACCTTCGCCGGGGAGGGTGGTTGAGCCATGCCTATCTTTCGCTCCCTCCGCCGGCATAATCCGGATCAGGTTCCGTGGGTCGAGAACGGTTGGTTCTCCTCTCAGCCTGTTCCACCAGGCTCCCCAGCAATGTTGATGGCTTGAGTATATGCGGGTTGGCAGGAAATGTCAAATTTCGTTTTTCAACCCGGATGAAAGTTAGCCGGGCAGGAACGGGCTCAATTTGGCCTGCGATTCATGATAGAATAACCGGACTTTTTGAGACAGCGAATCCGCCTGGGCGGAGTTTTGCTGATAACAACCTATCATTACCCTGGTGGATAAACCATGGCAACACATAATAAGTTTATATTATTTATTGGGATGACGATCTTCCTCCTCGCCCTGCTGCTGGGGTTGGCATTCAACGCAGCCGCATCCTACACCGATCTGGAGGGTATGTCCTTCTGGGGCAGCCCCGAGGGAACCAGCTTTGACAGCACCCTTGATACCGATGGCGAGTTGGGCAGCCTGAGATGCCCGGTAATCATGGCAGCGGATGAAACGAAGACCGTCAGCATTACCGTTCACAACCCGAAAAATTTCGCCATCCAACCCTCTCTCCAGGCGACCCTCAGTGACCCCACCCTGTGGGATAACGCCCTGCGAGATAAACATGCGATCTCCCTCCAACCGGGCGAGAAAAAGACCTTCAGTTGGCAGGTAAATGGTGAAAAGAACCTGGTATTTAATCGGGTGATCCTGGTGAGGGTGTTCCTGTTTCAGTCCCCCTACCATCCCCCGTCCCTCACCCGCCATTGCGGCATCCTGGTGACGGAGGTGGGTAATTTATCCGGCAATCAACTGGTCAGCCTGGTTACAATCATCAGTCTGGGTGGCATGCTGCTCGGCATCCTGTTGTGGTACAACAACATCCCCAGGCGCACCCGCCGCGATAACCGCGGCCTGAGCATCATGGCCTCGTTGATGGGCCTGACCGCAGTGACCATCCTGACCAACCTGCTCGGTTGGATGGTCGGGGCCGGTATGCTGCTCATCCTGACCCTTCTATTATTCCTGGCGATCATGGAGACTTTGTTTATCCGCTACGCCTGAACGGCTCAGCGCACGCGCCGTTTCCATTCCTCTTTCAGCGTCAACTGGCGCGGACTTTCGCCGGAAATCAGGGCTGTGAAATCCCCCAGCAAGCGGTTGAACTTGCTGCCCTCTTCCAGCATCGGAAAATGCCCGGAGCCTTCAAAGAAAACAATGTGAGATTGATCCGTCAGACCGCCAAGCTGGGCGGGTTGCGGCAGGTCCACCGCCGGGTCCTTTTCCCCATGCACCAGCAAAGTGTTGACAGCCGGAGTGACTGCCAGATCGCCCAGGCCAATGCCAGCCAGGCCACTAAAAGAGGCTTGCAAGGCGCGGGCATCGGCCCGCGGCGCTTCCAACCGCACCGGCTCCAGGATGGGGGTTTTACCGAGCAGCCAATCCGCCGGGTCGCCGGGCAGGTAGGTGCGCAGGCGGGGGGTGATCAGGCTCTCCTCAAACGGCAGGCTGATAGCCATTACCCGGTCCACAAATTCCGGGTGGGCGCGGGCGTACATCAATGCCAGCACACCTCCCAAACCGTGACCGACCAGCGCCACCCGGGCAATGCCCAGGTGATCGAGGAAGCCATCCAACAGTGCCAATTGCCAGTCCAGGCCGTAGCGGGCAGGATCCTTGGCAGTATCTCCAAACCCCCACAGGTCAAGCGCATAGGCGCGGAAGGTCAGGGAAGCTGCCTGCATCACCGGGATCCAGTAACGCCAGGAGCCAACCCAGCCGTGCAGGAAGATCAACGGCCTGCCGCGGCCGAGGACCTCGTAATGCACAACCTGCCCCTCCAGCATAATCGCACTCATTTATGCTTTGCCGAACTTTACCATCAATTCCTTGACACGTTCCACCAATTCCATCGGACCAAAGGGTTTCAGCAGGTATTCTGAAGCCCCGGCATCCAAACCGGTGCGGATCTCTGCCTCCTGGCCCTTGGCGGATAGGAAAACCACCGGAATATCCGCCAGTTCCGGGTCGGCCTTGATGCGAGCACAGGCTTCATAACCGGTCAGCCGGGGCATCCGGACATCCATCAGGATCATGTCCGGCTTTTCCTGGGCTGCCATCAGCACCCCCTCTTCCCCATTTTCTGCGGTAACCACCTCATACCCCGCAAAGCGGAGCGTGAAGGCAATCAGCTCCCGGATATCTCGTTCGTCTTCAGTGACTAAAATTTTGCTCATGCTATTTCATCCTCCGGATGATAAATCGGTAAAGAAAAGGCAAACAGGCTGCCTTCACCGGGTTTACCGCTGCTGGTAAACCAAATCTTTCCGTGCTGCATTTCCACCAACGTGCGGGAATTGGCCAGTCCAAGCCCGGTTCCGGGGGTTGCCAGAACCAGGGGATCCTCGCCACGATAGAAGCGTTCAAAGACCCGCGGCTGATCTTCCAGGGCGATGCCGATGCCATTATCCTGCACTTCCACCTGCACCCGTTCATCCTGCGAGAGCAGGCGCAACTGCACCAGTCCGCCGGCGGGGGTGTAATTGTAGCCATTGGAAACCAGGTACATCAGCACCTGTTGAATGCGCTCGCCATCCCCCAACACCGGGGGCAAATCCTCCGGCAGGGTGAGGGTGAAGTCCATCGGCTTGCCTTCTTCAATGGACCGGGCGCGCATGGCTTCCACCACCGAACGGGCCAGCGGGCGGATATCCACCGGCTGGGAGAGCAGCATCACCCGACCGCTTTCAATCCGCGAGACATCCAACAGCTCATTCACCAGCACGCCCAGCCGCTCCGCATTGGTCTTGATGACCGACAGGAAGTGTTGCTGCTGTTGGCTGATTTCGCCGGAAGCGCCCATGAGCATCACCTCGGCATAGCCCTTAATGGAAGTGAGCGGCGTACGCAGTTCATGGCTCACATTGGCGATAAACTCGGATTTCAGGCGGTCCACCCGCACTTCGTGGGTGATATCCCGGAAGATGGAAACTGTACCCAGGAAGGTGGAGCGCCAGATGACCGGAGCCAGGTTGACCGCCACCACCCGGCCATTCTCCAGGGTGATTTGCTCGCTGTAGGCGTCCCCGCTCTGGTAGCCTTCCGGGTTGGCAGACCAGCGTTCAATGGTCTGCATCCAACGGCCACCGGCGCTGCTGAAGAGTCCGGTGTATTTTTCCAGCGGTTGGTTGAGTGTGTTTTTGGCTTCCAATTCCAAAATACGCTCACACGAGGCATTCACCAGGGTGATGTGATTGCTGGCATCCGTCACCAGCACACCATCCGCCACCGCTTCCAGGATGGCCCGCGAGCGGCTGGCTTCAATTTGCTGGTCGCGCAGCATACCGCCCAACCGCTCCGATTGATCCCGAATCAGGTTGAACAATTCGGCATTGTTGAGTGCAACCGCAATCTGGCGGGCGGCTGCTTCCACCAGGTTTGCCATCTCAAAGAAGAAGAAACCTGGCTGGCGGTGGAAGAGCATGAGGGAACCCAGGACATCTTCGCCCACAATCAGCGGGACAGCCAGCACACTGTGGTAGGCCGGTTTAACGTGGGCAGGCAGCGGCCAGCGCGAATCATGGTGAATATCGGTCGCCACGGCCGGGGTGCGTTTGCGAATCACCCAGCGCGAGATTTCAGTTTCCATCCTGGCGGCGGTCGCTTTGCGATCCAGAGGGGCCAGCTCCACCCCGGCCTGGTACACCTGTTTCGCATCCGATGCCAGCAAAATCAGCGATTGCTCCGCCCCGGTGGATTCGTTCAACACAGCCATGGTGCGGGCCAGCACGGCATTGATTTCCAGGCTGGCGGATAGCTCGGTGATGATGCGCAGCAGGGTCTGGGTATTCTGGTGTTCGCGGCGCAGCTCGGTGGTGCGCTCGGAAACGCGTTTCTCCAGGTCCTCGGTCAGCAAGCGCGTCTCTGCATACAGGCGGGCATTTTGCATTGCCACCGCGGCCTGGTTGCAGATGGTGCGCGCCAGGTCCATTTCTGCCCCGGCATAGCGGTGTTCCTCGGTGTTCAGGCAAACCACCCAGCCCATCAAATTGCTGCCAGTGACCAGCGGAACCATGGCCATGCTCACAACCTGGCGTGGCTCTAAATACGCCTCCCACAAGGGGTGCAGCTCGGGTTCAATTTCCACGTTCTGCGTGCTGAAGGTGCCCCGGGTTTCAATCAGGCGGGAGAAGAGTGGGGCTTCGGGCAACAAGATGGGCAGGGATTCAGCCGGCGCCGGAATTTCCACTTGCACTTCGCAGCGCCCCTGTGGATTCAAATGAATCACCGCCACCCGGTCGGGCGTCAGGGCGCTCAACATTTCTTCGGCAGTGAGATGCGTGATCAAGTCCACATCCAGGGTTTGGCCCAGTTCGGTGGAAAGACGGTTGAGCAGCGCCAGGCGCTGGGAACGTTCGGCCAGTTCGGTGGCCCGCCGAACGCTGATCTCATACAGCCGGGCATTTTCCAGTGAGATGGCGGACTGGCTGGCGAAAGTGGTGGAAACCTGGATTTGGTCCGGGGTGAAATAATCGGCTTCCTTCTTTTCGATGGCAATCACGCCGATCAGTTCGGATTTGGCCAGCAGGGGAATCCCCAGCCAGGAGAGGCGCTCCGGCTCAATGAGGGATGGGAAGCGGATATCCTCGCGCACATCTGGAACATGGACGGCCTGCCCGCTGCGAATCATCTCCTGGAAAAGGGTACTATCCTGCACATTGACCGTGACCCCCAGGGGGGACTCGCCCTGCGGGAAACCGCGGGCTGCGCTGACCTGCAATTCATTTCCGTGCCGCAGCCAGAGCGTGGCTGTATCAAATGGCAACACCGGAGCCAGGCGATCCAGCAGCGTGGCTTCCAGCTCACTGGTTGCCAGGCTGGCCGTCATGGCGCTGGCTACGGAGTTCAAGGCCTGTAATTGCGAGGCCCGGCTCTGGGCGGCAGAATACAGGCGGGCATTCTCCAGCGCCAGGGCGCTTTGCTGGGTGAGGGATAAGGCCAGCATTTCATTTTCTTCGCTGAAGGCAGCAACCTGGTCGAAGCTATCCAGCACCAACACCCCCAGGGTTTCCTCTGCCCGGCGCAGCGGTACCACCATCGAAGAAACGGGCAAGCGGGTGCCGGTTGCCTGGCGGTAAAGCAGCAAATCTCCGGCAGAGAGCGAATAATCCTGGGCGAAATGGACTTCACTGACCCGCAGAGACTGACCGGAGTTGAAGACCCGCACCGGCAGGCAGGTCGTTTCTTTGATGGCAAGGGGGATATTAATCAGGCTGCCGCTATGCGGTAACCCGGCTGCGGCCCGGATGACAATCGCCTCATCCTTGGGCTGGAAGAGCGCCACCCAGGCACTATCGGCTTCGGGCAGGGCTTGCAGTGAGAGATTCACCAGCGCCCGCAGCACATCTTCTTCCTTCAGGCTGCCAATCTGGCGGGTGAATTCCAGCAGCAGGTTCACTTCTTTCAAACGGCGGTTGGTTTCTCCCAGCAGGTGAATATTTTGCAGGCTGAGGCCAACCTGGCGGGACAGTTGTTGATAAATTTGCGCATCCGCCGCACCCAGCGCAGAGGGGTTGGGGCTGACAGCCAGCAAGGCGTAACTGGTCTCGCGGCTGATGGACATCGGCAGAACGATAAAACTGCGGGCGCTCAGGCCGTTCAGCAGGGTATCCCCACGCCATTGGCCTTCGGCCACCAGGTCACCACACAGGATGACCCGGCCTTCAATCAGGGCCTGGCGGATGGGGTTGCGCTGGCCGAAAAATGCCTCCGGGTTGACCCCCGCAGGCGGCTGCCCCAGCATCTCGCGCAGGCGCAGCCCGCCGGGGGTTTTCTCGGCAATCAGCACAGTTTGCATATCCAGTTGTTCCATCAACTGCTGGCCCAGCGAGCGCAGAGAAGCCTGCAGGTCACCCTGGCGGCTGGAGGCTTCGGCGGCTTCCAACCCCACCCGCAGATTATCCATCTGGCGGTTCAAACTGCGGATGGTCTCTTCCTGGTCCTCCACCCGGTTCCTCAGCCGCTGCGATTGATCGCGCTCGGCGTACACTTGCTTCTGTTCGGAAACAAGGGTTTGCAGTTCCCCTTGCAGGTCGCTCATCTTGCGATGGGTCTCAATCATCAGGGAAGCCTGGCTGGCAAAAAGCTCCAGGGCTTCCAGGGTGGTGCGGTCAGGCCGCTGATGATCGCTGGGGGCATCCAGGCTGAGCAAACCCAGCGGTTGGCCCTGGGCATCCAGCAAAGGCACCAGCAAAAAGTCCTCAGGATGCCAGGTATTCTGTTCTGCCGCCTGGGCTGCCGGCAGGACGGAGACGAAATGGATGTCTTCCAGCACAGCCGGGGTCTGATCCGCAGGGATGTAATATACCGAACCTGTTTTGAACTGCTCTTGCAACAGGGTGGAGACAGCCGCCCAGGGTTGGGTGTGGCTGCGGGCTTCTTCCCAGCTTTCGGCATCCAACCCGGCAGCATGCACCCGGCGCATGGCTCCAGTCTCCGCATCGTACACGCTGACCAGCACCACCTGGAAAGGTGTAATCTCCCGGATGGCGGAGGAAATTGCCGCCAGGGCTTCTTCCAGCGGCTGCCCCGGACGCAAAGCCCGCGAAACCTGGAAAAGCCGGCCCGTGGTATCCAACTGGCGCTTGAGTAATTCACTGCGCCGCATCTGCTCTTCGTATTGCAGTGCGTTCCCCAGGGCCACGGCTGCCTGGGCAGCCAGCGCCCCGCTGATTTCCAGTGCAGCGGCATCGAAGCGGGCAGCAGTATTGGAATGCAGGATGATCAACCCGGCGGGTCGCCCGTGATAGAGCACCGGCACCAGCAAGACGGATTGAATGCCGCCATGCGGCAATGGCAAGCCCTCAATCCCGGCATCCGGGATATTCTGCATTTCACCGCTCTGCAATACGCCTAATTCCAGGGCGGAAAATTCTGGGCCGGGCGCATCGCCCACGTAGAAACGCACCACCGGTTTCTGATCCGCAGGACGGGAGAGATCAAACAGCATAATGGTTCCGCAATCAGCGCGGGTGGCGCGCAAGGCTTCGTCATATACCATCTGGAGG
>CALESS010000060.1 GCA_937907495.1 uncultured Anaerolineaceae bacterium | reverse complement strand
TATTTTAATCGCCCGCGGCCGGCGCAAAAGCAAGGCTACCCCGCTGCTGGCAATTGCCGTCTGGAAAATCCCGCTGCTGGCCATCATGACCCTCGCCAGCATGGGCGCCAACGGAATTTTGACTTATATCTCCTTCCGGCGGGGCGCCCGGCTGGCCGGGGCAGCCTTCGTGGTGGCTTTCCTGGCCCTGGTGGGCATGGGCGCCATGGCCTCCGGAGAGCAAACGCTGGCCCGGCAGTGGATTGAAGAAAGCATGAACACGGTGGGGCAATTGGGCTTCATGCTGGGCAGCATCTGGCTCTATCAGAATTTCCAAACCCAGGGTTCAGAAATCAATTGCCAGGGAGCCTCATGAAAATAAACTTCCAAAAGCTGAAGCACGGCAAGCAATTCGGGTATGAGGTGCTGTTCAAAACCCAGAACCCTCACGCTACCGGCAAGACCGGGGTCATCATCGCTGAAATGGGTCTGCCAGAAGTGTACGAGGCGGAATTCTACAGTCACTTTATGGAACATGTTTTTCGCTATATCTTGCCGCCTTTCCTGGTCAAAATGATTCTGGCGGATAAGGGCATCGGGCTGATTGACCCCGAAAATCCGCTGGCACGGGAGGAATTTTCCCCCCGCCAGTTGATTGATTCGACAGGCTCCTTCACCAACCGGGCGGGGGTGCCGTATGTGGATTGCCCGACCCGGTGGAAACCTGCCAACCTGAAGAACCCCTGGGATCATGGCTATTTTCTATACACCGGCGATGGCCCCAATGGCCTGCCGGATGTGTGTGACAAGGTGGGCGCCAAAGTTGTGGGCTGGTACTATGGCAGGCTGATCCCGGAGAAGCGCGTTTCGTGGCGCAGCCAACTGCGGCAGGTCTACGATGAGGCAGTGGAGAAACTGTCCGCTGAATTTCCCGGCCTGGAGTTCCGCAACGCCTTTTATATGTCTCCCCAGAGTTTGAAAACCGCCGTGGATGAACTGGTCGCCGCGGGCTGCGAGACGATCGTCTACCAGGGCATCAACTGCCCGCTCTACACCGACTTTGAGGATTACGGCTATGTTCTGCCCACCCTGCATGAGCTGGCTGGCGGGCTGTCGCGGGTGGTGATGGCCGATCAACTGGGCAATCAGCCTGCTTATCGCCAGGCTTACTTCCACCTGCTGCGCGACCGCCTGGCCGAGATTCCAGCCGCCAAAAGCCTGTTGGTCATCCTCTCCCGGCATGGGCACCCCTTTAAGAAGGAAACCCAGGACGTGCGGGCACATCTCTACCGCCAGCCGCTGGAAGAAGGCGTGCGCCAAATACTGGACGAGTGGGGCGGCAAGTACGAGGTCATCTGGTCTTTTGATGAATACGCCGACCCCTACTGGGATAAGACCCACAGCAAAACCGAGACCTATGCTGCCTATCGCAAGGCCATTGAGGAAGGATTTGATATTGCCCTGGAACTGCCCACCGAGTTCCCGGCGGAAAACACCGACCTGATGATTTTCCACGCCATGAAGAAATTCAACGCCTTTACCGAATATGACCGCAACCAACCCGTCCCCTACCCCGATTGGGAAATCCCGCTGGTGCGCACCTTCCAGGAGGGAAAGACCACCGGCATTTACGGCGGCACGCCGGTGGGGCCTTACCGTACGCATATCGTCCAGGCTGTGGTGGATTCAATTGCCGCGGTCCTGCGTTAATCCATTTTGACCTGCCCGGAACGGAGAACCAGAAGATGGAGCGTGAAGGAATGCATCCCTACCCCCGGTTTCGGCCGGTTCTCAAAGTAGCCTTGCTCTACCTCGTCTTCATGGGGTTGTATGGCCTGTACCGCGTTCTCCCAATTTTTCCATTTTCCCTCATTTGTGGAACGTGCGAATCCACCTTTCAGCACTTCAAGGCAACCTTCTTTACCTTCCTCATCGTGGACCTGATTGAATACCTGGTGCTGCGGAAGAAGATTGTGGCGGGCGGGCAATTCTGGAACGGACGTTTGCTCCTGGCAACCTTCTCGCCGTGGCTGGTTTTCCTGCTCTGGTACATCGTGCCGGCCCTTTACGGAAAACTGCCAACGATCGCCGCCGAGATCATCTATTCCAACATCATCACCCTGCTGGTCATGGTTTGTGGCGTCATGCTGGAAAGCGGCTTCCTGCAAATCCCCTTCAGCCGCCCGCAAAAGATGCTGATCTGGTTCTTCCTGCTGGTATCCCTGATGTTATTTATGGTTTTCACCTACTCACACCTGCCCTGGGCGGATGTGTTTATCGAAGCAAATTGGAAATAACCCAAAACAGGAGAGATTATGTGTAAACGATTTGAAAACAAGGTCGCCATCGTCACCGGCTCGGCCTCCGGCATCGGGCGGGCAGCAGCCATCCGCTTTGGCGTGGAGGGGGCCAAAGTGGTGATTTGCGATTTCAACGAGGCGGGCCTGGCCGAAACGGAAGCCCTGGTGAAGGAAACCGGCGCTGAATGCCTGGCGGTGAAGGTGAACGTGCGCAGCCTGGTGGAGGTTGAGGCCTGCGTCGCCGCGGCTTTGGAGCGCTTTGGGACGATTGACATCCTGGTCAACAACGCGGGTACCGGCCAGTTTGTACCCTTCGCCATGATGGAAAATGACGAGTACGAGCGGGTGATGGAGATCAATGTGCGCGGCATGTTCTACTTCAGCCGGGCCGTGCTGCCAACGATGATGGACAACGACTACGGCCGCATCGTCAATATCACCTCCATCATGGGAGAGGTAGCCGGGCAGGGGCAGTCCATCTACAACACCAGCAAGGGCGCCGCCAAGATGATGACCCAGGGCATTGCCGTAGATTGCTCGGGCTACAACATCCTGGTGAATGCGGTGGCTCCCGGCATGGTGCTGACCGGCCTGACGCACAATATGCTCGGTGACCCGGACCAGGTGCAATATTTCATCGAGAAGATTCCCCAGCGGCGCATCGGCAAGCCGGAGGAAATTGCCGCGGCCATCCTCTTCCTGTGCAGCGAGGATGCCAGTTACATCAATGGCGCCACCCTGCATGTGGATGGCGGCATGTTGTGTACGCGCATGTAGCAGGGTAAACGCCGGGGCATTTTCAACCTGATCTAGCAGTGCAAAACGAGGTGCATTTCTGCACCTCGTTTCTGTTGGATGGGGGAAAATCCAGGCTGCGGCTAGGCCCCGGCAGGGGGCGGGGTTTCTTCCATATCCCCCGTCACCTTGAACTTGAACCAGACGGGGATGATGGCCAGCAGCGAGATGATGGCAGTCAGCAGGAAGGGAAACTGGGGGCTGACTTTTTCCCACAGGTAGCCGCCGATAACCGGGGCTGGCAGGGAGACCAGGCCCAGGCTGGTGCTGAACAGGCCAAAGGCCACGCCACGCAACCGCCGCGGCACCGCCTTGCTGATCAGGGATTGGTAGGCCGGCGTGGCCAGGCCCACACCCAGCCCGGCGATCACCCAGCACAGGGCATACACCCAGGCCGGGCTGGCGGGCGGCACCAGGGCCATCATGCCGATGGAGAACGAAAGGAACAGGAACGAGACGGCAATATTCACCCGCTCGCCGATTTTATCGGCCAGCACACCCGCCGGGATCATGACGACCATGGTGGCGATGCCGAAGATGCTGTTCATGATGCCAATCTGGGAGATGGTGAGGGCGGCAATATCCTGCATATAGACCGAGAGAAAGCTGAAGGACATGTTGAAGAAGATATCCCGCACGCCATCCGTGATCATGATCCACGTGAAAAGGCCGCCCGCCAGGATCAGGCCAAGCATGGCGCCCAGGTTGGTCTTCAGGCTGGCCAGGGTCAGCGGATCGGCGGGGGCACCGGGCGTTTTGCTGGCTTCGCGCGCCATGCCCACCCGGATGATGGTGGCAAGGATGTAAAGGACCGCCGCAATGGCGATCATGCCCTTGAAATTCAACGCTTCCACCAGGAACCCGCCCGCCAGCGGGCCAATCACACCCACCACGCCAAACAGGGTCTGGGTGATGCCAAAGAGGCGGCCGCGGTTCTCCGGGGCGGAATGTTCGGCGATGAAGGCGTCAAAGCTGGGGCCGATCAGCGACCGGGTGACGGCGCCCAGGGCAGAGGCTACCAGCACCCACTCCCAGCGCGAGGCCAGCAGCAAGGGGATATATACAAAAATACCCGCCACACTGCCGATGGCGATGGCTTTGAGCCGGCCGAGCGAATCGGAAACCCAGCCGCCCAGGATCTGCAGCAACAGGGGGATGACTTGCGAGAGGGTGTAAAACAGGCCGATCTGGGCGATGCCCGCGCCAAGCTCCTTGAGGTAAAGGGCTTCCAGCGGACCGTACATGTTGCCGCCCAGGTTGGCTAAAATCATGGCGCCCATGAAGAGCAGCAGGAGCGGGGTGAGCAGCGGGGCTTTTTTAGCGGGGGCAGGTTGAACCGTCAATGACCATCCTTAAAATGTGGGGTGGAATCCGCGCCCAAGACGGGCGGCAAAAAAGAATTATACCCGCTTCGGCGGGAGGGTGAAGAGCGGCGCATGGATACGGATGGACGGGGGGAAGGCCATCTTGATGTGGTCATCACGGCAGCCGGCAGAGGCGGGGATAGGGTTCGGCGGCTGGTGCCGAAACGCCGTGGAGTTTATGGCGTGTCATTTTACTTGATTTCTTGAAAACTATATCCCCAATGCTCCCTGCTCGCCCTCACTCTTCTTCACTTTTTGGGCTTTCTTAAAAGTGCTATAGGCCGGGGGCATGTGGATGGATTTGCCATCCAGGAGGTCCTCGATGCTCAAGATCTGGATGCGCTGGTATTTCTGCTGCCAGAGTGCGGAAGTATAAAATCCGGCGGAAACCTCTTCTTTTATCATCTCCGAGGTTGGCTTTTCCAGGGTGATGAGAACGCCGATCGGGGCTTCTTCACGGACCATTGTGCCGGAAAGATCCCGGATGGTGGCTGAATTGACATGGCCCGATTTAACCTGCACCACCACATATTTTGGTTTGCCGGTTGCGTCATCCACAAAGGGGATCAGGCCGTCAATGCCCCGATCGCTGCCTTTTTTGCCCTGGCGGTCACCGGTCTGGCCGCCGAGCGGGCGGGCTTCCACCAGGGAGAGCGCCCACCACTGGAATTGATAGCGGTCATCCTGGGCAAGCTGGCGGGCTGATTCGAGATCAGCCGGCTCACCGATGACCTTGTAATCTTTGCCCGGCTCCAGGTTGAACATATCTTTGAGGCGGGATTTGTGCATGGCGATGGCCAGGTGGGTGATGTCAATGCCGATCCAGCAGCGGTCCAGCTTTTGGGCGGCGGAGATGGCGGTGCCGCAGCCGGAGAACGGGTCGAGGACGATATCGCCGGGGTTGCTGCTGGCCTGGATGATGCGCTCGAGCAGGGCGAGGGGTTTTTGGGTCGGATATCCTAACCGCTCTGCAGCTTGGGCGGAAATAGGTCTTATATCTTCCCATAAGGATTCAATTGGTTGACCTAATCGCTCATCTAAATATTGTTTTCTTCTAATTCGACCTTTCGGATTTGGGGGGAACCACAAACGACCCTCTGCGTCCATTTGTTTCATTCGTTCCAAAGTAACTGCCCAACCTTTAGGTGGGGAAGGATAACCTTTATATTCATACTTTAAATTTGGGCGGTCTGCTGGATTAGTTAAATCTGCCAATTGATATTTTCGCCCATCCGGTTCAACGTGATCAAAAAAATTATCTATATATTCTTGATCATAAGCGCCATACTGTTTAT
>CALESS010000059.1 GCA_937907495.1 uncultured Anaerolineaceae bacterium | reverse complement strand
TGGCGCAGTTTTTGGCCTACCTGGGCAACCCGGCTTTCAGCCTGGGTGAGGCGATTGCCAACGACCCCGTGTTGTCGAAGATTTAACCGATCACAGCTTGAATAATTTTCATCCAGGTTATTCCTGCATCGTAAGTAAGATGTAAATTTGAGTCACTGAAGATGCACTCATTCCGGGAAGTGTCCGGTGACGGGAGCAAGCTGTTATTTTTAAGATTCGAATTCCTTCCAGCCTTTGGCTTCATGCTATACTTATCCTGCGGTGAAATGGATTTTTCTTTCCACCGAAAGGATGATTGCTCATGAAAACCTTGCTCCTCTTGCGGCATGCCAAATCCAGTTGGAAACACCCGGAACTGGCGGACCACGAACGCCCGCTCAACAAGCGCGGCAAGCATGATGCGCCCCGGGTTGGCAACCTGCTGGTGGAACGTGAACTCATCCCGCAGTATATTGTCTGCTCCACCGCCGTGCGCACCCGCCAGACCGCCGAAGCCCTGGTCGAATCCAGCGGTTACGCCGGGCAGGTGGAGTATCTCGATGCCTTTTACATGGCGGAACCAGCCACGTACCTCAAAACATTGTGTACCTTGCCGGATGATGTGGAACGGGTGCTGCTCATCGGTCACAACCCGGGCCTCGAAGGCCTGGCGCAGATGTTGAGCGGCGAGATCGCCGCCCTGCCCACGGCAGCCCTGGCGCACCTGGTGTTACCCATCCAAACCTGGCAGGAACTGACCCTGGAAACCCGGGGTGAATTGGTGGAACTCTTTCTGCCCCTGGCGGAAGATCCATACCAAACCGTAACGGAGCCTCAACCCAAGGGTAAAAAACCAAAGGAGGATGCGGATATGGGCGACAAAGATAAAGACAAGAAGAAGGACGAACAGGAAGAAAAGAAAGACAAGAAGGACAAAAAGAAAGACAAGAAGAAAGACGAAAAAAAGGGCAAAAAGAAAGATAAGAAGTAATACCGAACAGCGAAACTTATCCGCAGAGCCGGCGTGTGGCACAGAGGAATGGGTTGGTTTCCCCTCTTCGCTAAAGACGCGCGCCTTCTGTGGATAAGTTTTTTCTGTATAATACAAGCAGGCAGGGGAGGTATCGCCTGCCTGGATTTTCTGTGACAGAATGGGGAGAAGGAGGATAGGATGCTGGAAGTTCACGAAGGTACGTTTGACGCCCAGGTGCTGAAATCAGCGCTGCCGGTGATGGTGGAATTT
Organism: uncultured Anaerolineaceae bacterium; assembly: GCA_937907495.1. GTDB lineage: Bacteria > Chloroflexota > Anaerolineae > Anaerolineales > Anaerolineaceae > CALESS01. The sequence continues at coordinate 9,272 of CALESS010000059.1, read as the reverse complement.
GGCGCGGAGTGGTGTGCCCCCTGCAAGCGGTTGGAACCCATCCTGGAAAAATTGGCCGCGGAGTGGGTAACCAAGGTGGTGCTGGCGCATGTCAATGTGGACCAAAACCCGGCGCTCACCGCCCGGTTTGACCTCCGCAGCGTGCCGACGGTCATTCTCTTCGTCGGCGGGCAGGAAGTGCAGCGCTTCAGCGGCCTTACCTCGCGCGATAAAATTGTGCAAAAATTCTCCCCCTACCTGGAATAACCCTTGACGCCCCGCCAGGTACTACCGTATGGCCTGTGGCCCAGCCCGGTCTCTCCGCTGCTGGATGGGCAGAGTGCGCGCCTGCTGGATGTGCAGTGGGCGGGTGATGGCCGCACGTTGACCTGGCTGGAGCGCCGCAACGGCCGGCATACGCTGGTGATCCAGCCGCCGGATGCGGCGCGCTACGAGCTGGCGGAGGAGTTTGAACCCTCCGGCGGCCTGGCTTACGGCGGCGGTGAGTTCACTGTGCAGGGGGATGTGATTGTTTACACCGAGCGCGGCGGACGCCTGGTGCGCAGGCAGATCGGCCCGCACCGCCCCCGCCCCATCACCCCGGCTTTTGGCGCTACGGCCTCGCCGCGCATCTCGCCAGATGGGCGGCAGGCGGCCTATTGCTGGAGTGATGGCCTCACCGATGCCCTGGCGCTCGCCGATTGTGATGGGCAAAGCTGGCCGCGTAAACTGCGCAGCCAGAGCGGCTTTTTCATGCAACCGGCCTGGCACCCGGATGGGTTGCAACTGGCCTGGATCGAGTGGGATGCGCCCCACATGCCCTGGGATGAAAGCCGCTTGATGCTCGCCGAGGTGAGCGCAGCCCCCTGGCCGCAGGAACTGGCGCCGCTGATTGGCGGAGCGGGGAAAGTTCTCTGCCAGCCGGAGTTTTCGCCGGATGGTGCGTGGCTGAGCGTCATCGAATCCAATGGCGAGTGGGAAGACCTGGTGCTGCTCCACCTGCCGGAGATGAGCCGCCGGGTGCTGGTGCATGGCGATGGCTTTCACCTTTCCACCCCGGCCTGGGTGCAGGGGATGCGTTTTTATGGCTGGAGCGCTGACAGCCAGCGATTGTATTACTTGCGGAACTTTGGCGGGCAAGCCAGCCTCTGGCAGGTGGAGCTTGCCAGTGGGGAATCCCATTCCATTCCGCTTGCCCCCTATACCTGGGTGCGGCAGCTGGCCGTTTCCCCCGCCTCCGGCGGGGAGCAGCTGGCATTTATCGCGTCGGCACCGGGTGTGCCGGATCGCATCTTGCGCTGGGAAGGCGGCCAACTGCACGTGGCGGGCCGTTCCCAGGCCGAAGCCCTGGGGCCGGAATGGTTCAGCCAAGCGCAGCCCTTTGAATGGCCGGCGACAGATGGCACGACCGTGCATGGCCTGTATTTTCCACCCGCTCATCCGCAGGCGCAGGGGGAGGGGCTTCCGCCGTGCATTCTGCACATTCACGGGGGGCCCAGCTCCTTGGACCCGCTCTACTTTGACCCGGAAGTTGCTTACTTCACCAGCCGGGGTTATGCCTTTGCCCGGGTGAATTACCGCGGCAGCAGCGGTTATGGGCGCAGTTACCTGCGAGCGCTCTATGGTCGCTGGGGTGAGTTGGATGTGGAAGATGCCGCCGGGGCGGCGCGGGCTTTGATTGCCCAGCGCCTGGCGGACCCCACTAAAATTGTGATTATGGGCGGGAGCGCCGGTGGCTACACCGTGCTAAATGCCCTCATCCACCACCCGGAGCTGTTCAAGGCCGGGGTGGCCAAATACCCGGTGGGTAACCTCTTCACGCTGGACCTCGAGACCCATAAATTCGAAGCCCATTACACCGCGCAACTGGTGGGCCGCCTGCCGCAGGATGCCAAACGTTTCCATGCCTGGTCGCCGATCTTTCACATTGCCCAATTGCGCACCCCGCTGGCGCTCTTCCAGGGTGCGGAAGATAAGGCAGTTGTGCCGGCCCAGGCAGAGGAAATTGCCGCAGCCCTGCGTGCCAACGGCGTGCCGCACCTCTACAAGCTGTATCCCGGCGAAGGCCATGGTTTCCGTAAGACGGAGACCATCGTGGATACTTATCAATCCACCGAGCGCTTTTTGCAGCAATATGTTTTGTTTGCCCCTTAAGCGATGAAATTAATCATCCAGATTCCCTGCTATAACGAGGCGGAGCACATCGCCCATACCCTGGGCCTGCTGCCGCGCCAGTTGGAAGGCGTGGAGCAGGTGGAGGTTTTGATTATTGACGATGGCAGCACGGATGGGACACTGGAGGCCGCCCGGGCGGCCGGGGCGGATCACATCCTGCGGCTGGCGCATCACACCGGGCTGGCAGGGGCTTTTGCTGCCGGGCTGGATGCCTGCGTGCGGCTGGGGGCAGATTGGATTGTCAACACGGATGCCGACAACCAGTATGAGGCGGCGGATATCCCCCGCCTGATCGCCCCGTTGCTGCGCGGCGAGGCCGAGTTGGTCATCGGCGACCGGGGGGTGATGCAGAACGCAGCCTTCTCGCCGCTCAAGCGGCGTTTGCAGCGGCTGGGCAGCCAGGTGGTCGGTGGCGCTTCCAGCCTGCAGGTGACGGATGCCACAAGCGGCTTCCGGGCCCTGACGCGTGAGGTGGCCCTGCGCACGATTGTGCTTAGCAACTACTCCTACACGCTCGAAACGCTGATCCAGGCGGGCAACCAGAAGGTGAAGGTGCAGTTTGTGCCGGTGAAAACCAACCCGCCGCGCCGGCCCTCCCGGCTGATGAAAGGCCTGGGCGATTACCTGGCCCACTCCGGGGTCACCATCCTGCGCGCCTATACCCTTTACCGGCCGCTGCGGGTGTTCACCTTTGTGGGCGGGTTCATTTTCCTGCTGGGGCTGGCGCTGGCCATCCGCTACCTGGTCTTCATGATCCAGGGGCTGGGGGCCGGGCATGTGCAATCTGTCATCGTGGCCGCGGTGCTGCTGATTGTCGGCTTTCAGACCTGGTTGATTGGCCTGGTGGCGGATCTGATCAGCTTCAACCGCAAGATATTAGAGGAAATCCTCTACCGGGTGAGGAAGGGGGATGCGGAGGGGGAAAAGGGGAGCGCCAGAGGCCGAGAATCTGGGGCTCGCCCGGATTAAATATGGACCGCCAAAGAAAACTCGGTCTTCCCGTTCCATTATTGATCATATTACTCCTGGGACTTTTTCGGGGCGGCCTATATGCTTTCTTTGAACCAGCCTGGGGGCTAAAGGATGAAGAGCAGCACGTGGATTACATTCGCTCACTGGCGGTCAGTGGGCAGATCCCGGTGGTGGGCGAAGATTTCATTGCCAGTGAAATTATCCAGAGTGTGCTGGATACCGGGAGACACGAGTTTTTCCTCTGGCCCACGCCCCTCAGCTCCGACCCGAGCCAGTGGAGCCTGGAAGGGTATAGCTATGAAGGGTACCAGCCCCCGCTGTTCTATCTGCTGTTCAGCCCCATTTACCGCCTGACTCCCGGCCCCATCCTCAATAAACTGGCCGTCCTGCGTTTTTGCATGGTGTTGCTCTCCCTGGTGACCTTGTGGGTACTCTATCGCCTGACCGAGGAGTTATTTCCGCAGTTTATCTCCCTGCCGGTGCTGGTGACCAGCCTGCTGATGCTTATCCCAGAGCGGACTTTTTCCGTGAGCCTGGTCAACAATGATGTTTTGTTGGAAGTGGTGGCGATGCTCTTTGCCTGGGTCTGGGTGGGAGCCTTGAAGAACGGACTGACCACTCGCCGCGGCCTCTGGCTGGCATTCTGGTTCGGCCTGGGAATTTTAACGAAGTTCTCCTTTGCCGGGCTGGGACTGCTGTTTCTCCCCTTATGGTGGTGGAATCGCAAGGCTCCCCATCTGCTGCGCACAACCCTGGTTTCGGGCTTGTTGATGCTAATGCTCATGGGCCCATGGTTGGCACGCAACATTCTGCTCTACGGTGACGCGAGCGGTATGCTGGGCTTTGATACGTTGCTGGCCCACCTGGGATTTGGCACCTGGAATGAAACGTTCTCCCTTGTCAGCCTCGGCAAACAGACCTTGATCAGCTTTGCCCACTTTTGGATCATCTGGTGGAAAGGTGCAATCGCAGTCTTCCCGAAATGGCTGTGGTTGTTTTATTCAGGTCTTTTCCTCTTGTGTGGGGTCTCATCCATAGAACTTGTTAAATTCCTGCGCCATAAAGACCCGCAGGATCAACCCGCCCGCCGGGCTATTGTGGTTTTTTCCCTGACCATCCTCTTCTATTTCATCCTGGTGATGACCAGTTATTACAACAGTCAATTCCCGGTCATCCAGGGGCGGCTGTTTCTTCCGGTCATGCCGCTGGCGGCCTTGCTGCTGGGCTTTGGTCTCCGTCAGCAGGCGGCCTGGAAGAAGCTTTGGCCCGCCCTCCTGGGCAGCCTGTTGGTGCTGGATGCACTCTTCTTGTTCGGCAACCAGTTGCGTTATTTTTATTACATCGGCCCGGTGCAGCGAAACCTGCAGGGGGTTGCACCGTGGAGCCTGGTAGATCAATTCCGGCTGGCAATCAGCGAATGGGGGCTCCATTCCTGGGTGAATCCCAACCTTGTGTGGCTCATTCTGGCGGGCAGCCTCTTTGGCCTGGCGAGCTGGACCTGGCACATCAGCAAGATCTTCCGCCGCCCGCCGCAGGCAGATTTTCGCCCCTGGTTGGTGGAGCAGGGGCAGCGGTTGAAAAAGATCAATCCCCTGTGGTGGATCGCCATTCTTTACTTTCTCGCCGCGCTGATCTGGGCAACCAGCATGCCGGCGGATACTTTCTGGTCATTAGACGAAGGGGGAAAATACATCTACCTTCAGAACGTCATCCAGACCGGGGATCTGGCGGCCCCCCTGGTTTATCCCGGACTGGAGCACGACCCCGGCCTGAATTTTGTGCCGCTCTATTTCTTTATCAAACAAGCCGGGGCCATTTTTTCCTGGTGGCCGGTGTGGTTTCCGCTCACCAGCCTGCCGTTTTTTAGAATATTTGGTTGGGCAGGGTTATTCTGCTTGCCTGCGCTGGCCGGGGCGTTCAGTGTCTTCCTGGCGGGTTTGATCTTCCAGACCATCCAACCGCAAAAGCCGTGGCTTGCCCAGGTGGCTGCCCTGCTGACCGGGCTGGCCACTCCGCTGGCGTTTTATGCCACCCGCTACTGGGAACACACCCTCGCCAGCGCCTTTTTTCTGCTGGCAGCCTGGCTATTGCTGCGGGGGATGCAAAATGGCCGCTGGTGGATGTTTCTGGTGGCAGGCTTCTCCGGAGCCCTGGCGGCCGGCTTCCGGCTGGATGTGGCACCACTCCTGTTGGGGTTTGGCCTGTATCTGCTGATTAAGAACTTCCGCCCGGCTTTGCTTTTTGGAGGATCTTTTGTGCTCTCCTATCTTCCCTTGCTCATCGCCAATCGGCTGGTTTCCGGCAATTTCTTCGGCCCAACGTATATTAGCATTCAGGCTTTGCAAATGGGCGAACTGTTGCGCAATCTGCATAAAACCATTCCACATATTCTTTTCAATGCACCCGCGGTAGGAGCCTTCGCCCTGCCGCGTTGGATGTTGATTGTTGGCTCGTTAGCTTTGCTGGCCGGGTTGGTGCTGCTCTTTATTCCCCGGCTGCGCTATGCTGCCATTCCTTTTCATCTACTGATTGTGCTGATTTCAGGCTGGGTGTTGTTCCAACCGGAACTGTATCGGAGTGTGCATGGGCTGGTGCTCATCGCCCCGCTGATCGTTTTTGGCGGTTGGGTGCTGGCTTTCCGGGGCTTGTGGAAACAAAGCCCGTTTGTGGGGATGGCGGTGTGTGGGATGGGGGTGTTTGGCATCATCTATTTGCTGCGCGGTTGGAGCGCGGCGGGCGGGCTGCAATGGGGACCGCGCTACATGCTCAGTCTATACCCCCTGCTGATCATATTCGCTGTGTTGGCCTTAAACCAAATGTTGGTAAGTTTCCCGAAACACGCACGCACGCTGGCCGTTTCCACCTTCATCCTGGCCGCATTGATTGGAGTGGGATATGAGGTGCGCGGGCTGGATACCGCCCGCCGAACGGTAAACCTGTATCACAGCAGCGGGGTGGTGGTAAGACAAATAACAGAGCCATTAATTTTCACTCGCTGCACCTGGCTGGGTATGGTGATTCCCGACCTTTACTGGCAGGGCAATCTTTATACAGGTGATCCCGCTGCCTGGGAAGCACATCTGCAAGGCCAGGGGTTCCGTAACTATCTCAAGCTGGATATGATTTCCTGCAACACCGAAACAATTGAAAAAGTGGAGCAGGCATATAAAAATATCCCGGGTGGAATTACAATTGAAACCATCAACCTGCCCTGAGTTTTGCGATTTTCCTGTTTCACTCCCTTTCCACGGACGAATGAATAAGCACGGACCAAAGAAAACCCAATGACCGATCTGAAAATTTGCATCGCCACCACTGCCTTTCCCCGCTGGGCGGATGATTTCCGCGGCATCTTTGTATATGAAGCCGCCCGGGCCCTGGTGAAGCATGGCTGCCAGGTGAAGGTGGTTGCCATGCACAATCCCGGCGCCCAAACCCATGAAGTGCTGGATGGTATCCAGGTGTTCCGCCCGCCCTACGCCCCGCAAAACTGGGAAATCCTGCAGCGAGATAGCGCCGGCATCCCGGCTGCCTGGAAGGCCCGGCCCTGGGCGCGCCTGTTGCTGATCCCCTTCTTCTTGCGCCACACGGTCGCCCTCGCAAAGCACGCCGCGGATTGCGACCTGATCCACGCCAACTGGACGCTCTCAGCCATTTCCGCCTGGGCGGGATATCCCTTCCATCACAAGCCCTGGCTGGTGACGGTGCAGGGCAGTGATATCTTCCAGGCGGGAAAGATCGCCTCCATCCGGGCGGTAACCCGCCAGGCGCTGAAGAAAACCCGGCAGGTGCTGGCGCTCTCCGAATCACTGGCAGCAGAAACCAGCCGGGTGGCTGGTATCCCACAAGCCAGGATCCAGGTGGTGCCCAACGGTGTAAACCTGGCGAACTTCCCCTTTGCAGAACCCCAAACCCGTGAGAACCTGCTGCTGTTCGTTGGCACCTTCATCGAACGCAAGGGTGGTCAGCACTTGATCGCAGCCCTGCCGCAAGTGTTGGAGCGCTTCCCGGGTTACCAACTGGCGATGGTGGGCGAAGGCCCGCTGCGCCCGGATTGGCAGGCGCAAATCAACCACCTCGGATTGCAAGACCGGGTGCGCCTGGTAGGCACCCGAACCCAGGCAGAAATTAGCGCCTGGATGCGCCGCGCCCGGCTGTTTGTGCTGCCCTCGCTGGAAGAAGGCCAGGGCGTGGTTTTGGTGGAAGCGCTTGCCAGCGGTCTGCCCTGCCTGGGAACGACCGCCGGTGGCATCCCGGATGTGATCACCCCTGCGGTGGGCCGGCTGGTGCGCCCCGGCAGCCCGGGCGAATTGGGGCAGGCAATTTGTGATATATTGGAGGATCAGACCGGGTGGGAGGCGATGTGTTTCGCCGCCCGCCAGCGGGCGGAAAGCCAGTATGATTGGGAGCAAATCGCCGCCCGGCTGGTTGAAATTTATCAACAGGTGAGGTGAAGATGGACGAGCCCACCCGCGGCTACCAGGAGAATTTTTTCGGGCTGTACGAAAAATTCCAGGACCAGGAGAATCGGCGCGGCAAAGCCGAGAAAATTACGCATGTGCTGGGTAATCATTGCAGCCTTCCGCTGGATGAATTCACGTGTCTCGACCTGGGCTGCTCCAATGGACTGATCACACTCGAAATTGCGCCGCTCTTCCGCCAGGTGGTGGGGCTGGATTATGACGGCCCGGCGGTGAGAATGACCCCCGTTGAGAAGCGGGCGGAGGTGCTCTTTATCCATGGCGATGCCATGCGCCTGCCCTTCCCGGATCAATCATTCCAGGCCATCATCTGTTCCCAGGTCTATGAGCACGTCCCCAGTGACCTGCGCCTGTTTGCCGAGATCGAACGCATCCTAAAGCCGGGTGGGGTGGTCTTTTTCTCCGGACCCAACAAGCTGTTCCCAATCGAACCCCACTACTACCTGCCTTTTTTGCACTGGCTGCCGGAAAAATGGGCGGATGCCTACCTGCGCTTGTTGCGTAAGGGCAGCCATTTTTACGAACGTTCCCGCACCCAGTGGAATTTGCGGAAAATCTTCGCCCGCTACCAGATCCGGGATGTCTCGATCCCGGTGATGCGGCTGTATGAAAGCCGGGCGAAATCCAGATTTACCCGCCTGGTCTATCGCCTGATCCTGAAATCCCCTCTCTTCTGGAAATCAATCCTACAGTTTTTACCGAATTTTAACTGGCTATTGTATAAGCCGGCCAGCCCGGCGGAACCGACGGGGTATGAAATCGTATCTTAAGCGTATGCGTCAAAAGGTGGAAAAAGACCTGCATGGCTCACGGCGCTGGCAGTTTTTTTCCCCGGCCATCCTGGCCCAGTACCGGGTGATGCTGCCCATCTTGCAGCAGCATGCCCGCGGCGCCTTGCTGGATATCGGCTGTGGCAATCAGCCTTACCGCCCGTTTGTGGAGGCAAACCTGACCCGCTATGACGGGGTGGACGCTTTTAACTCCTCGCCTGTTGTGAACTTCCGCCTGGATGCCGAGGATTTGCAGGGCATCCCCGCCGAATCTTACGACACCGCCATCCTGATTGAGGTATTGGAGCACCTGCCACACCCATGGCTGGCCCTGGCTGAAGCCTGGCGGGTGTTGAAACCCGGCGGGGTGGTGGTGATTTCCGTGCCGCACCTCAGCCGCCTGCACGACTTGCCGCATGATTATTACCGCTTCACCTCCCCCGGTCTGATCCGTTTAATGGCTGAGGCTGGTTTTAGCAATGTGGAAATCACACCCAAGGGTGGAATTTTCAGTTTCCTGGGTCACCAGGTCTCCACCTTTTGGGTCACCGTCACCTGGGGCATCCCGTTTTTGCGGGAGGTTGTCTTTTTCCTGAACGAATGGCTGGTCAGCCGGCCTTGCCTGGCGCTGGACCGCATCTTTGGCCAGGGCGGACTGACGCCGCTGGGCTATGTGGCCGTGGGACGCAAACCATGAATTGGGCCAGGGTGAAGACCTGGGCTTACCGGCTCGGTTTGCTGATTGGCTCTTTGCTTTTCCTGGTGCAGATCGTCAATGGGGTGCGGGCCTTCAACCTTTCCGGGTTTCCTGCAGGCTACTGGAAAATTGGCCTGTGGAGCCTGGCGGGGATGGGGCTGGTGGAACGCTCGGGCGCGTTCGCCTCGCTGCCGGCCC
>CALESS010000058.1 GCA_937907495.1 uncultured Anaerolineaceae bacterium | reverse complement strand
CGGGTGCCCGCCAGGGATACCCCGCCGGTGGACCTTGTTGCAGGGTGAGCTGCTCGCAGATTTCAAAGGCCAGGGTTTTCATACTTTCCAGGCTGGGGATGGAGCGGCTGCCATTATCGTAATAGAGGCGGCGCCGGCGGGCGAATTCTGCGGCGATCTGCTTTGCCTGGTCATAAGAACCGGTGACTTTGACCACCTGCGAGCCATAGAGTGCAACCTCCCGCATTTTGGAGGCTGGAACCAGGCTGGTCAGGAATGTCCAAAGTTTTATGACAGCCCGGGCGGAATAGGCGGAAAAGGAGATGGCAACGTTGCCGGTGGAGGCAAGCACCATTTCATCCACCCCGGCCTCTTTAAGGGCGGCGATGGTAACTGATGCTTGCCGGTCTTTGAAGGATGATGTGGGGCCCTGGCGTTCATCTTTGATGAGGATGTTGGGAAGTCCAAGCATTTTCCCAAGGTTGGCAGCCCGGATCAGGGGAGTACCGCCTTCACCAAGGTTCAGCTCTGGATTTTCCTTTTGAACCGGCAGCAGCTCGGCGTAGCGCCAGAGGTCGAAGGGCCGATCTTTCAGACGGGGAAGCAGTTCCTTGGCGATGGATTCATAATCATACCGGGCCTCGCGCCAGGAGCCCTGACATTTGGGACAGGTGGGGGAGGTAATCTCAAAGGTGGAATGGTGCCCACAATCCAAACATTCCAGATAAAAAGGTTCTGCCATTCAGAAAATATCCTGTAATAAGTGAGTTGAAGGGGAAGGATGTAAAGAACCATTGAATAAGCTGCTCCATCCTTCCCCAGGTTTGAAACAATCGTCACCAGAGAATGGATTACTAAACCCTCTTTATACCTCGGATGCGGCGCAGAGAATTCTGTAATGAGGTAATCAATTCATTCTCGCGCAAGGTGCCTTTCGTCAGCAGGGAACGGCCAAATTCCGCCATTTGTTGGTGGTGAGCGGGGGTGAGATCTGCACCGGTGAGCACCAAGACTGGTATGGAGGAAAGTTCTTCGGATTGGTTCATGGCAGCGAGGACCGTGAAGCCATCCATATCCGGCATGAAGAGGTCCAGAATGACGGCGTGCGGGGGATGGGCTTGCATTTGCGTGAGGCCTTTTTGACCGCCTTCCGCGATGGTAATGTTGAATTTGCCGCTATTGGAGAGCATTTTTTCCACCAGCCGGGCATCTTCCGGGTCGTCATCAATCACCAAAATATTCGAGATTTCGTTGCCAAAATCGAGGCGGGCCACGGCGTTCACCAAATCATCCTGGAGGAAAGGCTTCACGAGGTAATCCGAGGCGCCCAGGTTAACGCCCTTTTCTTCGTCTTCCAGAATGGAGCAAATTAAAACCGGGATATTGCGTGTAGCCGGATCACTTTTCAGCTCGTGAAGTACCTGCCAACCGTCCTTTTCCGGCATCATGATATCCAGGGTGATGGCGATGGGATGCACGGATTTGGCTTTGGCAACAGCCAGGTGGGGATTGGTGCAGGGGAGAACCTGGTAGCCCTGGGGTTTCAGGTAGCGCTCGTAGAGGGAGATGACCTGGGAATCATCATCAATGGAAAGGATAACCATGCTGCCTTCCGTGGCTTCTTCCACAGGCTCTTCAGGTGCCTGATCCAGGGGGAGCGTAAAGTAAAAGGTCGTGCCTTTGCCAATTTCGGAGGAGAGAACGCCAATTTCGCCGTGGTGCATTTCTACCAGGGAGCGGCAGATTGAAAGTCCCAGACCGGTGCCGCCCGTCTTGCGGGTGGGGGAGTCATCCACTTGCGAGAAGGGCTGGAAGAGCTTGGCCTGGTCTTCGAACAGGATGCCGACGCCGGTATCGGTCACAGTCACCAACAGATGGGGACGGGTTTTATCTTCCGCAGCCAGGCGAACGACCACGCTGATGGTGCCTTCATCTGTGAATTTGGCTGAATTGGAAACCAGGTTCAGCAAAACCTGGCGTACCCGGGTGGAATCTGCTTTCACCAGGGGCAGGTCCGTGGGGACATCGTGATGGAGCTTAATGGGCTTGTCCTTCACCAGACCGATGGCGGTGGACATGACACTGTTGACAATATCCACCATGTTGATCTCGGTGACGTTTAATTCCATCTTTCCGGCCTCAATCTTGGATAGATCGAGAATGTTGTTAATCAGGCTTAGGAGATGCTGTCCAGAGTTATAAATGGCAGAGAGGTCTTGTTTTTGGGTATCGTTGATCGGGCCGTCAATGCCTTTGAGGATCACCCGGCTGAAGCCGATGATGGAATTCAAGGGGGTACGCAATTCATGGCTCATATTGGCAAGGAACTGGGTTTTGACCCGATCCACTTCCTTCATTTCCTCCACCGCTTCCTGAGCGATTTCATACGCCCGGGCATTTTCGATGGCAACGGCGATCTGGTCGGCGAGAATTTGCAGCACCAAGATTTCATCTGGTGTGAAGGCATTGACCAGGGTGGATTGAATATCCAGTGAACCGATGACTTCCTCACCCAACTTCAATGGGATGCCAATTTCTGAGCGTGTCTCTGGCAGCAAGGGGTTATTATAGTAGTTTTCCGTGGTGCGGACATCATTTACCCAGTAGGGTTGGCCAGTGGAAGTGACCGTTCCGGTAATCGAACGGGAGCCAACCGCCAGGCGGTGGCCGCGTTGTTTCATTTCCTTGCCGGCTTCCCCGGTGGATTCTCGCACAACCGCCCAGGTCTTTGAATCATCCAACAGGAAGACGGAAACATGATAGAAGTTGAAGCGATCTTTCAACTGGTTCACGATCTGGCTGAGCAAGGCGTCCAGGGAGAGGGTGCTGGCGGTATCGCGGGCGATTTCCGCAGCCGCTTCAAGCTCCAGGGCACGGCGTTGGGCGGTCTGGAGGAATTGCTGGCGCTCGAGTGCCACACCAATGCTGCTGGCGGCGACAGAGAAAACATGGACTTCCGCCGGGTCAAACTGTGAGGGAGTGTTGGAGGAAGCCGTCAGCAGACCGATGAGGCGACCGCCGGCAAAGAGGGGCACAGAACAAATGCTTGCCATGTCAAAACTGGACATGGTGCGTTTGGAGACGGGGTCTATGTCGGAATTTTTAACATCTGGAACGACGAGCGGTTCGGAGGTAAGGGTATTGATGACCGGCATCACACTGGCTGGAACCTTGATGTTGCTGTGCTGATATTGGCCGCTACGATCGTAGAAGCCAACCACAGTCAGGTCGCCGAGTTCATTTTCACCCGCCAGGGTAATGGAAATCAGCGAGACTCGCTGGGCGTTGGAGGGAAGCACAACCTGGCCGACCATCGTGACGAGTTCTTGAGAATCCTTGGCTTTGGAAATTCCATCCGAGATCTGGTACAACACGCCTGTTTCCGAAAGGGCAGCCTGGGTTTGATCAAACAAACGCAGGTTGTCCACGGCGATTGCCATCTGATCCACCAGCGGGGGGTAGGAGCG
>CALESS010000057.1 GCA_937907495.1 uncultured Anaerolineaceae bacterium | reverse complement strand
GGGGCTGGCCGTCTTGACGATGGTCAGGGCCGGAGCGGCGGTGAGTTCGTTGGTAAAGTAACAGGTGATGGTTTCAAAAGCCTCGGCATTAAAAGTTGCCGTGCCGGTTAACACATTTCCGGTGCTGTTGGCATCATTACACACAATGGACTGGAGCGTCCAGGCCGGGTTGAGGGTCTCGGAGGAGGTATAGGTCCCCGGCGGAACGATGATGTCCAGGATGCCGCCATCCACTGAAATGGTACCATTCGGGGTACCGGTAAAGACGAAATCTGCCACACCGCCGACCATGGTTTTATCCACAATCAGACGGCTATATTGCGGGGTGAGGGTAACAGCTGCGTCATCGTCCTCGGTGATCGAGTTGTCTCCGGGAGTAGAATCCGGATCCGGCAGACCGCTGGCCCAGACCTGGGCATAATTGGTAACGGGCAGGGGTGTATCCACATAGACAGTGATTTGCAGCGAAGCACTTGCACCGGCAGCCAGGCTGCCCACCGTCCAAATATTGCCCGAATAGGCACCTCCGCCATTATCACCCACGTATGATAAACCAGCCGGCAGGATGTCCTGCACGCTGACACCCGTCGCCGCGCTCGGCCCATCATTGTGGATGGTTAGTGTGAAGATCACCAGGTCGCGGAAATTGGGGACGAGAGTGCTGGCCGATTTTTCCAACCACAAATCAGCCTGGATGAGTGCGGGGACGGTTTCACTATCCGTGAGGGAGTTCACCGGGGTGGCGCCCAAAAAGGCGTGTGCAGAAGCGATATTGGTCACGCTGCCTGCCGTCATATCTGCGGCCGTGACCGTGTAAGTTGCCGTACAAGTGATGCTGGCGCCAGGGGCCAGGGAGGCAGTGACCGGGCAGGATTCATCCGTCGAGCGGTCATCCGTGACCGTGAAGGGACCCGCCAGGGTGACATTGCCAGTGTTGGTTACGAGGAATGAGTAATGCAGCACGGTACCGGCTGCACTGTAACTGGTTTCTGTCACGCTCTTCACAATCCCCAGGGCGGGCGTCTGGGAAACGGTGACCGATTCCCCATCTGTTTGGCTGGGCTGCTCATTGGTGGAGCCGGTAGCGGTGTTGGTAATCGGCAAGCCGGCATCCATATCCACCTGGGTAACGGAATAACTACCGGTGCAAACCATGGCAGCAGCCGGTGCCAGGGTGGCGGGTTGGGCAGGAAGGCAGCTCAGGCCGGGCAGGCGGGGATCACTGATCGCCACACCGGTTAACGACCTGGAGCCGGTGTTGGTTAGCGTCAGGGTGTAGTTGATGATATCGCCCACCCCATCTACACTCGCGACATCCGCAACCTTATTGAAGGAGAAACTGGAAGCCAGGGGGAAGGAATCGGTATCGCTGTTGTTGGTGAGATCGGGATCGGTGATATCGAGGGAGCGGTTGATCGTGGCGGTGTTGCTCACCGGAGGGACGGCGCCCAGGTCGAGAACACCATTTACGGTGATGGTAATTTGCCCCCCATTGGAAATTTCGAGGGTGAGATTAATCGCACTGGAAGTACCGGAAGCCGCACTGCAACTGCCTGTACCACTGGTGACGGCACACGTCCAGGAAGGGCTGGTCATCACGGCAGGCAGGGTATCGCTAAAGGTCGCGCTCCCCGAATCATTGGGACCGTAATTATTGATGAGGATGGTGTAGCTGAAAGGCTGGCCCGCCACCGGGTTGGCCGGCGAATGGGTTTTAATTACTTCCAGGTCGGCCTCTTGCAAGGTCACACCACCCGTCATCACCACGGGAGCCGTGGGCAGATAGGTCCAGTTCTCAATGGCCTCCGTATTGCCAAAATCCCCAGAGAAGCTGTGCGCGCCGCCGCTGCTGGGCAAACCGAATGGCGGGTAGAGGGGAACCGGGGCTACATTGCCAGTCTCCTGGGTGACCAGGCGGTCATCCCAGAAAAGAAGGGAGGGATCGGGTGGATTGAAGTTGGGGACTTCGCGGGTGATGATAAAGCCGTTTGGGTTGTT
>CALESS010000056.1 GCA_937907495.1 uncultured Anaerolineaceae bacterium | reverse complement strand
TACGCGGCCTGGTGGGGCTACAAAGCGCTGCCGAAATTAAATTTTTCCAACCCTGCTGTGCAGCAGTATTTTCTGGAAGTAACGCGCTACTGGCTGCGCCAGGGGATTGATGGCTGGCGTTTGGATGTGCCCAATGAAATCCAGGAGGATGTATTTTGGGTGAATTTTCGCCGTACCGTGGAAAGCGAGAACCCCGACGCCTACATCCTGGGGGAAATATGGGATTTCAACCCGCCCTGGGTGGATGATAACCATTGCCATGGGTTGATGAATTACCCCCTGCGCAGTGGAATTTTGGAATTTGTAAAAGGGAAGACCCCGGTTCTGCATAGCATTGAAGGGATTGAGAAGACGCTTTTCGGTTATCCGCGGCCCAATGCGTACGCCATGTATCAATTGATTGGCAGTCATGATATTGAGCGCATCCTAACCCTGGTGGGCGGGGAAGCGAAGAGGGTAAAGCTGGCCTATACGCTGCTCTTTGGGTTGCCGGGGGCACCGGCGGTTTATTATGGAGATGAAATTGGAGTGGAAGGCGGCAAGGATCCGGATTGCCGGCGGGCAATGATTTGGGACCGCGCAGGCTGGAACCAGGAGATTCGGGATCATGTGAAAGCCCTGATCCAGTTGCGAAAGAGGCTGGTCACAAGCCGCCGAGGGGATTACACTCGCATTCTGCACAATGAAAAAGGTGTATATGTGTATGCCAGAAGGCTGGGAGGTGAGTGTTTAATGGTTGCGCTCAACAACAGCACCGTGCGGAAGACGGTCTCGCTGAAGGTTTCCACCCTGGGACTGAGAGATGGGCAAATCCTGCGGGACCATTTGAGTGGTGAGGACTTTATTGTCTCGGGAGATACACTCAACCTGACCTTGCCAGCCATCGGCGGGATGTGGCTATCGTAAATGTTCAGCCCCCCGAATTGAGGGGCTGTGGTTTTCTAGCCGGAGTCAGTCTGCGTCCCAGCCGATTTCCTCCGCTGCCATGAAGAGATCGGTGGTGGAAATCATGCCTACCAGGTTATTGTTATCATCCACAACCGGTAGATGGTTGATATGGTGTGCTTGCATTGCCAGCGAACATTCCTTGAGAGTCCATTCCTGGCGGGCGGTGATGACCGGTGCAGTCATTATCTGGCGGACAGTGGTTTCTGCCGGGTTGCGTTCAAAGGCGATGATCTTATCGCGAATGTCGGTGGTGGTGAGGATGCCGTACTGAAGCGGTGTGTTGCCATCCAGGGGCACCACCAGGGAGCGGATATCCCGCCGGCGCATGAGGGTTAAGGCATAGGAAATGCTTGAATCGGGATCAATCACGATCACGGGGGTGCTCATCCATTCTTTTACTGTGTGAATCATGGTTTCCTCCTGTGCTTCTACCGGGGTATGCTGGAAAATGAAAACTGGCCGATAGATGGATTAATTATACCGATTTTGTCCACGATTTTCGAGTCTCATCTTCAGATAAAGAGCATTCTTTCCCCACACGAAAGGGGAGAGAATGATGACCGCATTATCAATGGGGGAAAGGATTGCAGGGGGAAGTAAAAAGTTTCAGGTTCGTTCGTAATTTCCGAGGATTCAGCGGGTTGGTATGCAAATTGTTGCTATTTTTCCGGTACAAAGCCCCAGGCGTAGAAGGTGGGAATGAACAAAATCCGCTCCCCTTTTTGCCAGGCTGCCGCATCCAATTGCCGTAACGCATGCAATTCCTCTTTTGGGATGATCTGTTCGAGGTCCTGCTCGAGTGTGTTCCATTCGGAATCCCAGGCTTCAGCGGAGGGTGGTTCTCCCCAATGTCCGCCAAGGATGCCGGATTGAACATTCTCCAGACCTGCCTGGGTAAACAGGCGGGCAAGTTTGCGGCCCATATAGGCATCTGCGCCTTGCAGGGTAAGTGATTTTGCCTGCTTTTGGCCGAGCTGAACCAATTCCATGGGGTGGTCAATCCGACCACCATAATCAGGTTCGGCAAGGGCAACCACCACACCTCCGGGTTTGGTGACGCGAATCATCTCCCGCAGCAGCGCCAGAGGTTCTTGCACCCAAAGCAACAGAAAATGGCAAAGTGAGGCTGCAATGGTTGCGGATGGAAAGGGGAGATGGAGGCCATCTGCCTGGAGCGGGGATGGGAAGGGTGAAAGCTGGTGCGCGTAATCCAGCAAATCAAAACGCAGGTCCAGCCCGATGCACAGGGCCGCACTTGAAGCCAACCGGAGATTGGATAGAATCACCCCGGTACCGCTTCCGATCTCCAGAATGGGCGAAAGCGATGGGATCTCTAATTGCTCAAAAATGTACGAGCGCAATTGTTCGGTCCAACGAGCTTGCTGGACAAACCGGGAATGCCAGGTTGCGGGCGTGAGGATTTTCATGCCGCCGGTTTTTTGGCCCAGATTTCTTCCCACGGATCGCTGAGCAGGTTTCCCATCAAGGTGAGGTCTCCCTGGGCGGGCAGGACGTCCCCATCTGGCTCCACATATAACCATTTGGAACCTGCTCCGCGGGCATGGGGAGCAGCACCAGCGATTTCCAGCGTGACCGGATTGAATTTTGAATAAGGGACCGGTAAATCTGCCACGAGGGTTAGCCCCATTTCCGCAGCCGCCTGGCGGGCGGCTTGCAAATCCGCAGCGAGATTTGCTCCAACGGCGGAAAGAGAAATGTGCGTCACTCCCAAACCAGCGAGGCGGCTGAGCACCAGGCTGGCAGATTCAGAGATGGAGGGTGAAATCGTCAGATGGACGGTGAGGAAGATATCTTCAGCCTCCACTTTTTCAATCACCTGCCAGGATTCTTCGGAGCCGGGTTCCAGCAGCAACATGATGTGGTCCAAACCTGCTTGCAAAAGCTGTTCAAACACATCGGGCTGCATGAGGCGAATCCCGTTGGTCAGCAGGCCGGTGACCATACCCAATTTCTCGGAGTGGAGGATCAAATCCCCCAGGTCCGAGCGCAGCGTAGGCTCTCCGCCGGTAAAAATGACATGCGGAATGCCCGCTGACCAGGCTTTGTCCAGGATGGTATGCCATTGTTCGGTGGTAAGTTCTTGCTTGACCCGGTCTTGCGGAGCAAGCCCCCTGGTTTCTGTGCCATTGTATTGGTAGGTGAGTGCGCAATCCAGCCGGAGCGGTGCGGTTAAGTCGGTGGAATAGGGATCCACCTCGTCAAAATCGAGGAAAGTGACCGGGTCCAAATCCTGCTCGTGGATGATGGATTGGATCCGCTCTTCGATGTGGGTTATATCTTCGAGGGCTTGATCGGTGGAAACCTGGTAGCGTTTGGCCACTTTCTGTGCGGCCTGTGGTTTGGGGACTTGATTCACGATGTAATAGGCATACTCGGCGGCAGTCTGGTTGAGGTGCAACACCGTGGAGGCATTAACGATTAAGAGTCCCTGTCCATCGGGATTGATGCGCAAGTGCAAGCGGTAAGGCTCATCCCCATTTCCGGTGGATTGATAATGGAATGAACCCGGGGGCAGGGGGTGAGAGGGTTTCAAGATTGAGAAGATGATGGATTCCCAAAAATTACGGATGGCTTTCATTTGATTACCTCCAGAGAAAGAGGATGAGCGGGATGAGTCGCAAAGGTCGAGGGGGGGCGGGGTGATTGGGGTGCCAGCGGGCATCCGCCGCCGCATTCAGAAAGGAAGGCGCAGGCCTGGCAGGCAGCCGGGACGTTGGTTCTGTTGCGCAGGGAAAGGGCAAGCGGATGTTCCCAGATGGATTGCCAGGGATCAGCCAGGATGTTACCAAGGGATGTGTAGTAGGATTGGCACGGAAGCACAGCACCATCCGGTTCAACACACATATTGTAGAGGGCAGCAGTGCAGCCTTTTACGCCCAGGTCCAGCAGGATGGGATCGAAGTGACAATACTGGGTGGGGGTGTACCAGATCAGCCGTTGCCCGGCAGCGTTTGTCCGTTCCCGTGCAATTTCGAGGAGGGCGGGCAAATCTTCTTCCGCCAGGCCGGTGCCAACCTGTTCGCCGCGCCCGGAATAAATCAGGGCATTCAGGCCGACTGTGGGAACTTTGAGGTTTGCCAGAAAATTCAAGGTCTCTCGCAGATATTTGCTGTTTTCCACAAGCAGGGTGGTGTTGGTCATGATATAGAGATTACTGGCTACAGCGTTGCTAATTCCCTCAACCGTATCTTGCCAGGCATTGCTGGCTGCCACCATACGATTATGAATGGCCGCGTCGTGGGATTCAAGGGTGATCTGGATGTGATCCAGGCCGGCCTGAACCAGTGACTGAAGGAAAGCCGGGTCTTTGAGGCGGCGGCCATTGGTGTTAATGCCGGTGATTTGCCCCAGACCTTCTGCATGGGCGATTAACTCAGGCAAGTCATCTCTCAGGGTTGGCTCGCCGCCGGTGAAGACAATATGCGGGATGCCAAGCTGCCAGAGCAGATCAATCACCCTTTTCCACTCCGCGGTGCTCAATTCTGGATACTGGCGCGAGCGTGCGTTGTAGCAATGCGAACAATTGTTATTGCAGCGGTAGGTGAGGGCCAAATCCATGCGATAGGGGGCAGAGGGCATGGCCGAAAACGGGGCGATGCTATCCAACTCCAGGTCACAAATGGGACAGCCGCCATCGGGAAGAATAAGCTCTTCCAAACTGGCAGAAAACTGCGCATAGTCAGTTTTAGCTTGATTGCCGGGCACCTGGTAGAGGCTTGAAATGCTGCGAATAATTTGCGCCGTTGGAAAATTGGATAGAGCCCAGAACGCCATATGGGTAGCGGTTGAATTCAGATGCAAGGCGCGGGCGGCGTTGATGAGCAAAAGGCCTTTGCCATCTGCTTCCACCCGAAGATGAAGCCGGGTTTTGCTATGATCATCGCTGCGCAAGAAATGATGCACACCCACAGAGGGGGGAGGCAAAACCTCCCCCGCTCTGAGAATGTTCTTAATGCGCTCCGTAAAAGTGATTGACATTTTTCAACCTGTAAATGAGCAAGTTTTATCTGCCGCCGCCGGCACAGGCACAGGCACAGCCGGCGCAGGCGCAGGCACAGGCGCATGACCGTCCGCCGCTGCTGCCACCCCGACCGCCGCCGCGATATCCGGAGGATTTGGCGACCGGAACCGGATTGGTTACCCTGGTGACGCCATTGGTGAAATCGGTGACATTCCCGATGACCTTGGAGGAAAAGTTTTGAACGCCGGTGACGATGGAGGCAGCAAAATCACCTCCGGGAAGAGTGGGCAGCGTGACGGAAGGCCGGCTGCCAGTCGAAGGAGCGGACAGACCACCGGACCCAGAAATGGGAGCTGCGGAGGCGGTGGGCCGGATGGAGGGATCATATCTCCACCACCAGGTGGGTACAAAAATCGGCCGGGTAAAGGTGTCTCGGGTACGGCGCTCATATTGTTTATCGAGCATCATCCAGTCCAGGCCTTCATCGAGTACCTGGGATTGTACTTCGGGGGTGGCTGCCTTTTCAACCTGTTCCCATGCGCGGCGATTGATTTCTTCGTAGAAGGCAATGGTTTCTTTGCGGTTGAAGCCTTTCATCTTTTCTTGAATGCTTTTAACCAGCTTTACGACCATCTCCTGCAGGGCTTTGCGGCGACCAGCATTCTCTTTGATGCGGAATGCATTCAAAAAGTTGATTTCGTACTCATTGAGACCGGCTGGCAGCACCTCTGGAATGGTAAGTTCCAGCGGCTCGCGGGTTTTGACCTCGGCGGCGCCTTTCTTCAGGATGCCAAATAGCAGCATGGTGAGGACTTTATCCAGCGGCTGCTCCATCAAGATCGCGGCTTCCACCGCCGTCAGGCCGCGCTTGATGCCATAGCCTTCAATAGAAATCTTGGGGGGCAGATATTTCAATTTGCGCTTCTTTTCACCCCAGATGGCTGAATATACGATCAGTCCAAAGACCCCAATAAAACCACCGAAACAACAAAAGCCAAAAATGGCATCTTCATTGATATTGAAGGAGGTTCTTGGTTCCGCCTGGATCACATCCGCGGGCAACAAGCGGGAGGGAAAGGCCGCCCCAAATGTATAAGAGCGATCAACCCGGGCATCTGTCGATTCCCAATAATAAAATGCGCGGTCATCGGGGGTGTAGCCGGAGGAAGGCTCATCGGCACCAGGCCAACCTTCGGGGGTAAAATATCGCGGTTCTTCTGGCTGCAAGCCCGCCGGCAGGAAGAGTGTGACCAGGTAATCACTTTTGCCTTCCACCCCGGAGCCGAAATTGTTGGGGGAAAAGTTAAAGCTGGCGTAATCTTCCGGCATGTCGGTCAGGCGGGAGATGTAGAACATATCCCGTTGAATGGGCACGAAGAGGTGGAAGGTCGCAGATTGCCCCGGGGCAATAGATTGCGCTCCCAGTTCCGCCGTGACCCCAATGGGAATGAAATCTGGATCACCATTGACCACCTGGACCGGAATGCCATTCACATCCGCTGAGACCGAGGCCAAATCAAAATTCTTGTTTGGCAGACCAATATCAATATATTCCATGGTCGGACCGGAACTGGAGTTGACGAAATCAATATAATATTCAATTGAGGCCGTTCCATCGCTGTTTGCGAAGAAGTTAACCTCGTAGCGGGTGACTTCGTAAACATATCCCTGGGCCTGGGCCGGCTGGATAAAGAATGCCAGGAAGGAAAACAATATCAAATAACTAAGCCATCGTAAGCGCTTCATCGCGTTCCTCACCTCTCAGTTACCATTTGGGTTCTTCGGTAATTTGATAGACGGTATGGCAATAAGGGCAATTGACCATCGGCGCGCCATTCACAATTTTGATGTCATTGGATGAGAGAGTCCCCCCGCAAGCTTTACATTTCAACTCATCCATTTGCACATTGCCGGGGAGGTCGAGATTGAGGGTGACGTTGGTCGTGGGTGGACCGGAGAGTTTGCGGGCGGCAAGCCAGATCAGCACAAAACCAATCCCCACGCTGATCAGGCCAATCACAATCCAACCGGGCTGGGGATTGCTGCCGAAGGCTCCCCAGATGAATAGGACGCCAAAGAAAATCAAAATGGCTGCGCCAATATAAGCGATAATTTTCCCAACTTTCATGTTGATACCTCCGAATATAAATAGTTTAGCATTCTTTGAGCAGAGAGACAACCAAGATAATCCATGGATTTCCAGACTATAATTAGGGCATGAATACTGACCCCATACTCCAAGAATTGCTTACTTTGCGAGAGCAGGTGAATTTTCATAATTACCGCTATTATGTATTGGATTCGCCTGTCATTAGCGATGCTGAATTTGACCGATTGATTGCCCGTTTACGCCAGATGGAGGCCGAGCATCCCGAATGGGCAACAGCGGATTCGCCAACCATGCGGGCCGGGGGAATGGCTGCGGATAAATTTGTAAAAGTTCGGCATCCAGCACCCATCTTAAGCCTTGCAAACACGTTTTCTGTGGCGGATGTGCGCGCATGGTATGAACGCATCTTGCGGATTGACGAACGGGTGGCCTCTTCTGAATTTGTGCTGGAGCCCAAAATTGACGGCCTGACGGTAATTTTACACTATCAGAACGGACTTTTTGTCCAGGGCGCGACGCGTGGAGATGGCCTGGTGGGCGAGGATATCACCGCAAATTTGCGAACCGTACGTTCCATTCCCCTGCGCATCCCGGTTGACCCGACAGAACCAAAGGCACCGGAGACCCTGGTGGTGCGGGGAGAGGTGTTTATGCTGAACCGGGATTTTGCAAATCTCAACCAGCGGCTGTTGGAAAACGGCGAACGCACCTACCTCAATCCACGAAATACCGCCGCCGGGTCTCTCCGGCAGTTGGATCCCGCTATTACTGCCAGCCGGCCGCTGATGATCCTGGCTTATAACATCCTGACGGCCAACGGCCCGGTGCCACAAACTCAGTGGGAAGTGTTGCGTTATTTGAAGCGGATGGGCTTTCCGGTGGCTGAACAAGTGGAGCGTTGGGTTGATATTCAAGCCGTGGTAAACGCGCTGGAGCGCTGGGATGAAGTTCGGAAAAACCTGCCGTATGAAGCTGACGGGGTGGTGATTAAATTGAACGATTTGCGCCTGTCCGCCGAGTTGGGCTTTGTGGGCAAAGACCCCCGGGGAGCAATTGCTTTCAAATTCCCCGCCCAAGAGGTGAGCACCGAGTTGCTGGATATTGGGATTAATGTCGGCCGGACGGGTGTCTTAACTCCTTCGGCGGTTTTAGCCCCGGTTGAAATTGGGGGGGTGGTGGTGCGGCAAGCCACCTTGCATAATTTCGATTATATTGCAGAGAAAGATATTCGCATCGGCGACCGGGTCTTTGTCAAGCGGGCGGGGGAGGTAATTCCGTACGTAATCGGACCCATCGTGGATGTGCGGAATGGGGGTGAGAGGGTTTTTATCCCGCCGGAAACTTGCCCGGTTTGCGGGCAGGAGGTGGAGCGTTTGCCGGATGAAGTGGCGTGGTATTGTGTGAATGCGGCCTGCCCGGCCCAATTGGTGCGCAATGTGGAGCATTTTGTCTCCCGCGGGGCCATGGATATCGTCGGGTTGGGCATTCGGATCGTGGAGCAATTGGTTGAGGCGGGGTTGGTGAAGGATGTGGCGGATTTATACAGTTTACGGGCAGACCAGTTGTTGAAATTGGAGGGCTTTGGGCAGAAGAAGGCGGAAAATTTGCTCAATGCCATCGCTGAATCCAAAAATCAGTCGTTGCAGCGGTTAATCACAGCCCTGGGCATCCGCGGGGTGGGGGA
>CALESS010000055.1 GCA_937907495.1 uncultured Anaerolineaceae bacterium | reverse complement strand
AAAAGAGTTGCATGAATGTGGCGGCGTAACTCGTGCGCCAGGTCGCCATCCCCCATCACGGTGCGGAAATCAAAGAAGATGCTCAAATCAATGATTTCCTGCGGCTCCGATTTGTTCACCCACTCATCAAAACCTGCCAGCCAGCCTGGCAGGGAGTGGCACCAGCGCGGATTGCTCGCCATCACCTGCCCCCGGCAGAAAGGATAGCCGGCACGGTTCAAGCCTTCGCAGACCCGTGTTCCCAGGCCCAGGAAATATTCGGCAGCCTGCTGCGGGTCCACCCGGGCATCCGGCAGATAGATGATGCCGTTATCCTGGTCTGTCAGCAGCGTCAGCTCCTGGCGGCCCTGGCTGCCCATGGCAATAAAGGAAAAGGCGAGGGGAGGCGGGCCCAGCTCTGCCACCGCCAGTTGGATCAAGCGCTCCGCGGCGGCATCGCAAACCGATGACAGCATATGGGTGACGTGCCGCGGCCGGGTGCTGTTATCCATCAGGGCTTTTGCCAGGGGAACCGCACGTTCGCAATTTTGGGCAACCTCAGCGGGCGATTTTGCCCGTCGGATCTCGCGCGAAACCACCATCGGGCCATAATGCTGAAATTGAATCAGTGATTTGGCATCAATCACATTCACGATCTGCCCGTTCTGGTCTTCCACTGCCAGGTGGCTGACCCCTTTCTCCTCCAGCCAGGCAAGCGCTTCATAAATCAGGGCGGTCTCCGCAATCCGCACGATGGGCGCGCTCATGATGAGATGCACCGGAGAGCTTAATTCCAGGTGGTCTGCCAGTACCCGGGCGCGCAAATCATGGTCGGTAACAATCCCGATCACCACCAGGTTCGGGCTGGAGACCAGCGCGGCGCCAAGCTTGCGGGCGGTCATCATGCGGGCCGCCTGTTCGATGCTGGCATCCATGGGAACGACGAGCAAATCCCTGCCGAGCGCAGCCAGCGGCTGATGCAAGAAGAGGAACGAGGCCTGCAGCCGGTCAATGAGCGCTTCCCGCTCGGCTTCCTGTTTGCGGGCGGCGGTTATGTCCTCCAGGGTTCCATCCAGGGTGAGCGGATGTTGGTGTTCATCGCGCACCAGGCGCGCCGAGAGCGAAAGGGAACGAACAACGGCATCGCTGGTTTCAAGATGCAGGACGTAATTGCGGATCGCGCCTTCCTCTAAAATGGTTTGGAAAACCTGGTCATACTCAGCCGGGTCAGAAAAGAAATCTGCCAGGGCGGGTTGGGAATCATCCCCCTCCGCCCGGGTAGGGAGCAAGGCCTGCCCCGCCGGGTTCAGTTCGATGAAAACGCCGCGCCGGGCAGCCCTGGCCCGGAAAACCCCCACCGCCAAGGATTGCACCGTATTCGCCATTCCATCCGGTGTGGGGGCAGCGGATTTGCGGGTGATGTCTTTTGCCAGCAGAATGAACCCGCGTTGCCCGGCATACAAGATGGGGTTGAGAATAAGAATGCACTCCAACAAAGTACCATCGCTGCGCCGCAGGCAGCCTTCCAAAGCCTGTCCCATCTCCGTTTGATCGTCCCCGGCGCGCTCATACCGCTCCCAGAGCAGGGCGTTTTCACCTTCTTTGGGCAGCAAATCGGCAAGCTCCAAAAATTCAAGCTGGCGGGCCGAATAACCTATCATCTTCAAGAAGGTGGGGTTGGCATAGCGGCAGCGATCCTCCAAGATCAGCAGCGTTCCCTCGGTGGTGGCTTCCACCAGCGAATGATAACGGTCTCTGGATTCATGCAGGTTGTCTACCACCTCCTGGCGCTGCCGCTCGATTCGCAGGCTTTGTTGCAGCACGATGAACAGCAGGAGGATGATGGCGCCGGAAATCGCCAGGGAGGTGTTGACCAAACTGCGTTCAATGCGCCCAATTTCGGCATTCACATCATCAATGTAAATCCCCGTGCCGATGATCCAGCCCCAGGGCGAAAACCCTTTTACATAGGATTCTTTTGGCTCCAACCGCTGGGGATCATCGTTCCACTGCCAGACATATTCGATGTATCCTTCTCCCCTGGCTTTTACCAGCGAGGCAAACTCCACGAAGATCGGCACCCCGCGCGGATCGGTGAAGCTCTGCAATTCCTGGTTGTTCAAATCGGTGCGGTAGGGGTGCATGATCATGCGCGGCTGCATATCCTGGATCCAGAAATAATCTTTCCCTTCCGGGCCGTAGCGCAGGGCTTCGATGCGTTCCATCGCCTGCGTCTGTGCCTGCTGGCGGGTCAGCAGGCCCTTTTGCTCATCGCGCTCATAGGATGCCAGGATGCTCCAGGCGGAATTGGTCAACTCCCGGATCATCTCCCGCTTCCGCTCCAGCAGGGTTTGTTCAAAAGAAGGCAGGATGATGCTCCACAAAGCTGCCATGAACAGGGCAATAGCCACAAAAGTCGGCAGGAAAATCCGCAGGATGTAGGCACGCCGCCGAAAATGACGCGGTTTCACAAACGGCTGGTTCGGATTTGCGCGGTCTGGTGAGGCGGTTTTTCCTGCGGCGGAGGACTCGGCTAGAAATGCAGGGCTGGAGAATACCGCCCTGCGGAACCTGATCCAATCTTCGCGCGGGAAGTCAATTCCATAGGTGGGGCTACCCGGGCCATTGGCCGTGTGAAAATCCGTTCCCGCACAGAGCAGGAGATCATGCTTTTTCGCCAGGGCTTGCAGGCGGGCCTGTTCTGCTGCGGAGTAAGGCGCATAGATGGCTTCAATCCCATCCAACCCCCAGGATTT
>CALESS010000054.1 GCA_937907495.1 uncultured Anaerolineaceae bacterium | reverse complement strand
TCGGCATCCATGATGCGCGAGCGGGCGGCTTCGGTGTTTTCCTTGGAGGTCTGGAGCAGCGAGACGATCCCGTCAAAGCGGCTTTGCACAGCACCGAGGTTGGCACGAATACGATTGACTTGGCTCAGGGCGTTGGCGATGACAGACATTGCTGACAGTGAGCCGTCGCCTGCCGATGCGCCGCCGATCGAAAGTGCCGAAACCGTATTCAGGCCTGTTACGCCGAGCAGGTTGGAGATATCGACGGTAATGCGGTCGGTCGAAGTTCCGTTGGCACCGATCTGGAAGACGATACCGGCGGCGCTACCGTTCAACACCTTCTTGCCGTTGAAGTCGGTGCTTTGAATCACGCGGCTGACTTCGCTTGCGAGTTGGGTGAATTCGGCGTTCAGCAGGGAGCGGTCAGCGCTGGTGTAGATGCCGTTGGCAGACTGCACAGCCAGTTCGCGCATCCGTTGCAAGTGCTGGGTCACCAGTTGCAGGCCGCCTTCAGCGGTTTGCGCCAGGGACAGGCCGTCAGAAGCGTTACGCATGGCGACGCTCATGCCGCGGGATTGGGTTTCCATCCGGGAAGCCACGGCCAAGCCGGCAGCGTCATCCTTGGAGGTGTTGATACGCAAGCCCGAAGACAAGCGGGTCAGGGAAACCTGAAGGGCGGCCTGAGAAGCGTTCAGGTTACGCTGAGCATTCATCGAAGCGATGTTGGTGTTGATGATTTGTGGCATGGTCTTCTCCTCATTCGGTCAAGGGGCGCGGATTTTTCCGTCCTTAAGCCAAATTACGACCAGCCAGAAAATTACTTTAGGGATTCGCGCAAAAAATTTTGAAATTGTTTTTGCAGGCGAAATTGCAAGGACTTGGCGACGACCTGCCGGGCTTGCCGGCAGGCTGTGCTCAGGAGGCGGCGTAGGTGAAGCGGATGGCGCTGGCCGCCTGGCGGGCGCGGGTCTGGGCTTCCGGACGGGTCGCGCCGCTGGCGATGACCGCGCCGAAACGGGCGGCCGAGCTGGTCAGTGCTGGAATGTTCTGACCGGCGTTCAGCCCCATATAGACCTTGCTGATGCCGGCGCAAGCCAGCGCCGCATCGAGGCCGGCAATGGCGGTGACCGGGGTGCCGGCCGGGGCAGTATCGAGTTCGGTGATGAATTTGACGTTGACCGCCGGGTGGGACGGACCGCGCAATGCGTCCACTTCGAAGTCATCACCCAGGGCTTGCAGCAACTGGAGCTGATTGTCGTATTCGGTGACATACATGCGGGTGATGGCATCGAACAGTTTGGCGAGTTTGTCCACATCCGGGTCATGGGAGCGGAGGATGTGGTCATAGGAGATTGATTTTTTCAAACGGCACCTCGCATCTCATCAAAGTAAAAATCTGATTGTGATCGTTGAATTCAACAATCAGATTATACAATATGATTTGATATATGTCAAATTAAAAAACCGCTTTCAAGTTCTCCCCCGCAAGGTTGGACAATATATTGGATATTCTTGATACATTAAGGTATAATTGATTTATCAATTGAAGTTGAGGAGGCTGTAAATGAACCAAACCGATCAAAACCCGAAACATTCGGATGAAAGCCTGCTGGCGCAGATCACCACCATTTCAGTTTTTCTCGAAGACTGAACCCGACCCCAAAGACCCTTCCCCCACCGGAAGGGTCTTTTTTCTCCAGCATGGGAATGACACCAATTTTCGGAAAAATGGGGGGCGAAAAACTTTTCCATTGACATCTGGGATATAATGTTAAGAACTCAATTCAACCTGGAGGAACAATGACCAACCAATACATTCCACCCGCCTCACCGGAAACCAGCAGTGACGATCGCCTATGGGGGCTGTTGAGCTTTCTGCTCACCCCGCTGGTGCCGATCATCGCCATCTTGATGGAAGACAAGAAGAACCGGCCCTTCATCAAGCATAACGCCATCTCCGCCCTTCTGTTGGGTGTGGCGGAAGTCGTCCTGGGCGGCATCCTGGGCCTGATCCCGATCATTCAGTGCTTTGTGCCCTTGCTGTGGATCATCAACATCATCTATGCCCTCAAAGCCAACAAGGGCGAGTATGTTGACGTGCCCGTCCTCACCGCCTTCGCCAGGAACCAGGGCTGGCTGTAATTCAATAGCCGTTCAATTTCAATAGATACCAGGCGGGGTGATTTCATCCTGCCTGGTCTTGATTCCATTGCCATTCCAACACGCCGGGTGGGCGAGGCGTTTTTTCTCAATGTCTGCTGTGTTCCCGCTCCCCCACAGGTTCAAATTCCAGTATACTTGTGGATAGCTGTTCACCCTGCCATGATTCAGGAGGATTTCAAACCATGGATGATCCAATCCATTCCGAACCGAAAAGCCCGGCCCAACCCGGGGAGAGTACCCGCAGCGCAACCGCCACCTCCATCCACTCCGAAAACGAAGCAGATGTAATCACCAGCGGCCTGAGGGCCATGGCTGGGGCTGCCGGAGGACCGTTGCAAACCGCGGTGGAAGAGTTCCTCGGCGGCCAGGGAGATTTGCTGGAGGCCACCCGCGCCGCCAGCGGCAAGGCCAGCAAAACAGCCAAAGATGAGCTGACCGCCTTCCTGGTTTCGAAATTAAATCTTTCTCCCATGGTGGCTAAATTGGTGGCGCCCATGCTGCTGAAGCTCTTCCCGGTTTTGGGAAAGGCGCTGGATGCCGGTGCAGTAGAAAAACCCGCCGCCAAACCCAAGCCCAAACCGAAGACAAAACCCAAGCCGAAAACACCTGAAAAAGAAAAACCGGCAGCCACCAGTAAGAAGAAACCAAAGAAGAAACCTGCCGCCAAGCCCAAAACCCCGGCCAAAAAACCCGCCAAGAAACCAGGCGGGAAAACGACCAAAAAGACTGCGGAAAAGACTGCCAGCAAAAAGAAACCCAAAACCGCCAAGCGCTCTGAAACGGCGGAAAAATAAAACCAGGCCGGCCCCGGGATTAAGCGCTCTCTGGCGAGGCCATCAAAGCAAACCATGACCAGATTGCTAAATAAAAGCTGGCTCCATTTCCTGCTCTGGGTTCCAATGCTCGGGTTCCTGGCGTTTGGCCCGCGGCTGGTGATGATTCTGAGCGGGCCTTCGGGTAAGCCGGTTCATCCCTCCGGGATGCTCCCCGCGCCGGACCCGGGCCTTATTTCCGCAGTTGATTCCCTCGAACCCCTCCCCTCCTTTCCA
>CALESS010000053.1 GCA_937907495.1 uncultured Anaerolineaceae bacterium | reverse complement strand
TGTAAGCCCTTGTTTTATGCTCCTTGTGCGGAGACGGTCGCCCCTACTTTCCTTTAGCGGCTGGAAAAATGGCTGCGACCGTAGAGCGTCTCGCGGATGCCGATGATCTGGCGCCGCAGGCGGTCATCCTGCTCGATCAACCCGGAAACCTTTTCGATGGCGTACATGACGGTGGTGTGGTCCCGCCCACCCAGCACCTCGCCGATTTGCGGCAGGGAGATGGATTCCTCGCGCAACAGGTACATCGCCACCTGGCGGGGCAGCGCCACCTCGCGTGAGCGGTCCCGGCCCAGCAGCCGCTCCAGCGGGATGCCAAACGAGCGGGCCACCGCATCCAACACCTGGCGCGGTTCCACCTCGCTGCGCTGCGGCAGCAAATCTGCCAGGGCGGCCTGCACCAACTGGTCAGAGAGCGGCATGCCGGAGAGATCCGCAAACGCCAGGATGCGCGTCAGGGCGCCTTCCAGCTCGCGGATGTTGGATTGCACCAGCCGGGCGATCGTCTCCAGGATGTCATCTGCCACCCGGCGGCCGGCCCGCTCTGCCTTGGAGCGCAGGATGGCGATGCGGGTTTCCAGGTCTGGGGGCTGGATATCCACAATCAGGCCCCATTCAAAGCGGGAGCGCAGGCGCTCCTCCAGGGTGACCATCGCCTTGGGCGGACGGTCAGAGGAGAGCACGATCTGCTTATCCTGGGTGTGCAGGGCGTTGAAGGTGTGGAAGAACTCCTCCTGGGTGGATTCCTTGCCGGCAATAAACTGGATGTCATCAATCATCAGCACGTCAATCCGCCGGTAGCGCTCGCGGAAGGCGCTCATATTGTGGGTGCGGATCGAGTTGATCAGATCATTGGTAAATTCTTCCGAGGAGATGTAAAGCACCGTCAGCCCGCGTTGATGTGCGGCGTTGCCGATGGCGTGCAGCAGGTGGGTTTTCCCCAATCCCACGCCGCCATAGACGAAGAGCGGGTTGTAAGCCTTGGCGGGAGATTCGGCGACAGCCTGGGAGGCGGCATGGGCCATGCGGTTGCTGGCGCCTACCACGAAGTTATCAAAGGTATAGCGGGCGTTGAGGGTCAGGTTGGGCTGGCTGGCGGGGCGGGGGGCTTCCAGCAGGTCGGCCTCGCCTTCGCTCTCGGTGGGGGTCTCGCTCTCCACTTCCGGCTGGGCCGTGGAAACCACGAAGCGGACATTCACCGGGCGGCCCATACCGCCGGTCAGCAGGCGGGTAACATTTCCCGTCAGCCGGCTTTCCAGCCAATCCCGCGCATAGGCGTTGGAAACCGCCACTGTGAAGATATCCTCGTCAAAGGAAATCAGTTCCGCCGAACGCACCCAGGTCTCATAGGAGGCTTTATTCATGTCCATTTGTAATTGTCCACAAGCAGCCTGCCAGGCCTGGTGTGCGTTCATACGGCGCTCCTCGAAAGATGAAATGGTCGCCCCGGTCACGGGCAACAGGAAAGACAACCCTTTGCCAGCGCAATGGGGAAAAACCGGGATATTCACATGATTTCAGTTGCTCAGGGGTGCAGTCGTAACGGCCCCGTTTGGTATGAAATGATTTTAGCAGAGAGTCGGCATCTGAACAAGGCGCATAACCTACGCCTTCCTAAAGATTCCCGAGTTTTTAAGACATCTAATCTTAACAAAAGCTTGGTGATTCAAGGGTTGAATCTTGTGAAACAATTCCCAACCTGTGCCATAAATTCGTCAAAATAAGCTCTGAACCCCCATATATGGGGGTTCATCGTTGAACAGGTGTTCAAAGCCTAAGGAAAGATTAAATCATCAAAAATTTGGCGGGGATTCTAAATCGCAAATTGGCAACCATTTATTGCCAGAATGTGAATCACCCGGCGGACGCGTTTTTTAAGATTTCCCGGGCGGCCTTGCGGCCAATTTCCACCGCAAAGTTGGTGCCGCGGTCCCAGGGGTAAACCTGGCTCATGCTGGCGTAATACAGGCCGGGCAGCGGGGTGGTGATGGTCGGGATGTTGCGCGAGTGGTTGAGCAGCGGAACCGGCTGGGCGTACGGAGTCTTTTTCAACCAGGCTTTGCGCACCCAATCCGGCTGGAAGGCCGGGTTGATGCGGGTGAAGCTGGGAAGGAAACGCTGCAGCAACTCCTCCTGGCTAAGGGAGAAGTACTCGTGGCTCGGGTCAAGGTAGTCTCCGCAGTAGATAATGTGATCGCCGCCAAATTGTTCCGCCGGGACGAAGTTGGTATGCTCCACCAGCGCCAGGAAGGGGAAGCCGGCAGCCTTGGGCAGGTTATACCAGTAATACCCTTCCGGGGAGAGCTGGTGCTTGAGCGCCAGGATCAGCACCACCGCGCCCATGCTCTTGAGATTCAGCAGCCCGGCGAGGTAACTTTGCGGCAGATCGGGCGCCAGTTTGGCCATTTGGGCCGGGGAGGTGGTGGAAAGTACCCGGTCAAAGGCCAGCTCGCCGCGCTCCAGCAGAATGGTCAGGCCGTTTTCAGCCGGGCGGATGC
Organism: uncultured Anaerolineaceae bacterium; assembly: GCA_937907495.1. Taxonomy (GTDB): domain Bacteria; phylum Chloroflexota; class Anaerolineae; order Anaerolineales; family Anaerolineaceae; genus CALESS01. The sequence continues at coordinate 5,270 of CALESS010000053.1, read as the reverse complement.
CCTGGACTCGCGTATTGTAGAGGATCTTCACGCCCAGCCCGCTGAGGATCTCGGCGAATTCATCTGCAAAGGCCTGAAAGCCCCCCTGGTAGGTGCCCAGGCGGGTGGTGCGGGCCTTCAGCCGTGCCCAGAACCAGGCCATGTTGACCTCTTTGTAGTGCGGGCCAAACTTACCCTGCAGCATCGGCTCCCATTGCAAGTGGTAAAGATTCTCGCCGAACCAGCGGCGCATCCAATCGTGGGCGGTCACTTTTTCCAGCGGCTGCCAGGCAGCCAGGTAGCGCAAATATACGCCTACCAGGCCAAAGCGCACCATATCCGGAAACGAATATCCGGGGAATTTGAGAGCCGCCAGCGGGGAATCCAGCGGGTAGAACTTTTCCTTGTAGTACATCACGGTCTTGGGGCGGGGGAAGAACACCTTCTGCCGCAAGCCCACCTCTTCCATCAGGCCGAGGATGTGGCTGTCCGTCTGAAACCAGTGGTGGTAAAAATTTTCCACCGAGGATTGCCAGCCCGGCTCTTTGAAACCGCCCGCCAGGCCGCCCGGATGATCCGCACCTTCCAGGATGGTGACTTCATGTCCGGCTTTCACCAGGTCGTATGCGGCAGCCATGCCGCCAATGCCAGCACCCAGAATCGCAATTTGCATGGTTGGTTAGTCCTTTTCGGAGGGGAGGGGGGTGGGGGGAAGGGGGGTGCGCTCGGCATCCACCGCCTGGCGGAAGTCCTGGCTCCATTTCAACCCCTCCCGGCTGAAGTAATAGGCTCCCAGCAGGGTGATCGGCAGCCAGAGGGCGGCATGCAGCACCAGGGTATAGGCGGTCGCCAGTTCCACACCCACGCCATAGGCCGTCAGCACGGCAATGCCGGGGGCATCAAACGTGCCGATGTAGCCCGGTGCGGAGGGCAGGGTGGTCGCCAGGTTGACAATGCCGTTCATCAACATCAGGGCGAAGAAGCTGACCGCCAGCCCGGGGAAGGCGTGCATCACAAACCAATATTTGAGGGTTTCAAACAGCCAGATGACGACCGAGGTCAGGAAGATCATCAGGGCGGTCTGCGGTGTGCGCAGGCTTTCCAGCCCGGTGAGGAATTTGAGACCGATGGCAAGGGTTTTCTCGCGGATGCGGGCCGGCAGCAAACGCTGGATGACCCCGCGCAAGATACGTTCCGCCACCTGGGGGAACATTGCCGCCAGCAGAAAAACCAGCAGGGCACCCAGGAAAACCGCCCCGCCCACAATCGCCAGGGTGCGGATATCGCCAAGGAAGCCGGATTGCTGGGTCAGGCCGGTTAGCTGCCCCAGGTTGAGGAAGACAAAGGCCAGCATCACCACCCCATCGAAGATGCGCTCTACGATCACCGTTGCCAGGGAAGCCGAGATCGGCACCCCCTCGCGCTTGCGCAAGACGTATGCCCGCAAGACTTCGCCGGCCCGCGCCGGGTAGACGTTGTTGCCAAAATAGCCAATCGCAACCACGGGGAACATCTTCCAGGTGGAGATTTTCTTGAGGGGGCGCAGCATGTAATGCCAACGCCAGGATCGCACAATGACCCCCAAAAAATAAGCCGCCACACCCGGCAACAGCCAGATGAATTTAGCGGTTTTGATATCCTGCCAGACCTCGCCCAAATGCAATTTTGAAAGCGCCCAGGCTAAAAAGGCCACACTGATGATTACGCCAACCCAAAACTGCCATCGTTTCATGAGTCCGATTCTACCACAGCGGGCGGGCAGAGCGCGAAAGCCAGCCATACCGATTGGCATTGTCCCCCGGGGCAGGGCAGGCGAAATATAAATTCGGGATATCCCTTAATCTGGAAAAATGGCCCAGGATACAGGCTGAATCACCCTTGACATAGAACAAAATACCTATCATAATAACTTCATTAGAATATATATTCTAATTTCTTACTCGTTTGTTTTGAAAGGATGATCCCCATGCTCACCGGTTTATTGGATCGCATCTCCAGGACCTTGCAGACACCCGGCCTTTACCCTACCCCGCCTGCCATGGTTGAAAGATATGACCCGGAAACGTATACATTGGAGGAAGCCCGGCAGGGTTTTGCCACGCTGCCGGAGATGAACTGCTTCCTGGGCGTGTGTGAAGATGGCTATCCCATGCTGATCCAGTTGGCAAAGCCGGGCAACGGAGCCATCCTGCTTCTCTCGGATGATGCCCGATCCCGCACCGATCTCGCCCAATTAATGATCGAATCCAGCGTTGACCGCAACGCACCCACGGAATTCAAATTTAGCGTCATTCATTCCGCCGAGGAGAATTGGAAATCCTTCCTGGAGGATGGAAAGAATGCCAGCCACCTTTTGGCGCGACTGGGCAGCAACAGTTCCAAAGCCAGCGATTGGATTTTGCACCTGGCCTTGCTCGCCGAGGAGCGCTCCTTTGGCCGCCGCCTGGGAGCCAATACCCTGCTCTTCCTGGATGAGGCGGACTTTCTGGAGGGAGTGGATGCCAATGTGCGCAGCAATTTCATCTGGTTATGCCAGTATGGACCGCAATTCGGCATCCGCCCGGTGGTCAGCCTGTCATCGGAAGCGGCACTGGAGATGCCCGAGGTCATTCAGCATATCCGCACCCGCATCTTTGGCCGCATGTCCAACAGTAACGCCTTTCATCTCTCCTCATTCTCCGGTTTGGAGACGGAAGATTTTGACGCCGAGCGGGAATTTATCGTTCGCAGTGAGAATAGTTGGATTCCTTTCTGGACTCCCAATCTCTAATCAGCCAACCACCTTGCCCAGCCATAAGCAAGGTGGTGCGCTACCTGTTGAATCATCAGACGATTAAGGAGAGAACCATGCAAACCGGGATGTTATGGTGTGACACGGACCCCCGCTGTGACCTGGCGACCAAGATCCGCCGGGCGGCTGCGTATTACAATAACAAGTTCGGCCAAAAGCCCAACATCTGCTACGTTCATCCTTCCGAATTGCCCGGGAGAGTCGGGCAAACCAGCGGTATCCGCGTTCGGCCCAATTCTCACCTGCGGCCGGGTCACCTATGGATGGGGGTCCTCACCCTCTCCCGCTGATGGGCTTTTTTCGCCAGGCCGCGGGTGGGTTTTCTCGCCCCGCAGGCGGCTCCAGATGCGCTGGAAAAATGCCTTAATGGCCCGCCAGGGTTGGTAGGAAAATCTCTCGGTGAAATCGGCCGCCGCCTGTTCCAGGCTCACTTCCTGACCGAACTCCTGGCGCAGATACCAGAGGTGGTCAATGATCCACAGGTACAAATCTGACTCGCTGCGGCCCGGGAACCGTTCTAGGATCTTGTAATACCGGATCACCCGCACCAACGGCATATAGACATTATCGTACCAATCCCGCGCCCCCTCCTCAAACGAGACCTCGCGGCTTTGCTCGTTGGCCATAAAATAAGCATGGACGCGGATATGTTCATCCAACTTAAAATAACCACCGGGCAGGGTGAATTCGATTTTTGCCTCGGGCACAATTTGCAGCAAGCGGCTGGTTTCCTCAAAGTTCGCCTTTTCCGATTTGAGAATTAAAGCGTCAATATCGGTATCATCCTCCACCTCAAACGGCACATCCAACTCGATGACATAGGCATCAATGAATTCCTGGCCCCGCTCCCGGGCCACAGAAACCCGGTGGTTGCCATCCAACACGAAATAAACCGATCCCAGTTTGTAGGCTTCAATAGGCGGCAGGGGGATCTGCTGTAAGTGCGCCTCATCAATCCGCGCCCAGCGCTCGCGCAAGGCGCGGCGCCGCGGCAGGAAGACCCGGTCGAAATCCCGATAGCGTCCCACACTGCCGACAATTTTCTTCATCTCGATTTCGCGCATACCGATGTAGTGCTGGCTGTGGAGCGGCAATGCCCGCTGAACCTCGTCAAAGGGCAGCAATTCGTTGTTGCGCTTGGTAAACCAGGCAATTAACGAGCGGCGAAAGCCCTTGTTGAGTGCGGCGTCAAAGTCCGCCCGGGCTGCCTGTTCATTGATGGTGGATTTTCCTTCGCTCATCCTTTCAACCTGCCTTTCCGTCCCCGATTTTTCAGCGGTTTCGGCAATTCATAAGCAAATTCCCGGTAACCATAGGCGTTGATCACCGTGGTCGGGCCGACCTGGGTGTACCAGGCGATATCATTGCGATAAAGGTGAATGTGACCATGGATCAAAAAGCCGGGCTGAAAGACTTTGATGATCCAGTTGAAAGCCCGGATGCCGCGGTGCGGCAGATCATCCAGGTCATGGATGCCCGCCGGGGCGGCGTGGCTGACAAACACATCCAGGTAGCGGCCATAGCGCAAATGGTTAAGCAGCAGCCAGGGAGCCAGCAGCAGGGCCATGCGCCAATATTCCCCCTGGGTATACTGGCACGGCCCGTTATTGTACTTCAGGCTGCCTTCCAGGCCGGCCAGCAGCAGACCGCTGGCATCTCGAATATTGCGGCGGTGCAGGTTTTGCGCGCCCTGGGGTTTATCGCGCTGGGTTTCCAGGCCGCTTTCGCGCTGGTTGGAATGATTGCCAAAGACGTAATAGAGGGGTTTATCGAGGGTGGAGACGATATATTCCAGGTAATAATGGGGCAAATCTCCGGCAGAAATTACCACATCCACGTTCTGAAAGCGGTTGGCAATGTGCGGAGAGTAAATGATACCCAGTTCAACATCCGAAATGGCCAGGATGTTCACCTTGCTGCCCCCATGGCGACGGCTACTGCCGCAGCGGTGGTGCGGTTATGGGTAATGCTGATGGACCAAACCTCCAATCCCAGCATTTGCGCCACCTGGAGGGCTTGCCCACTGAGATGGAGCTGGGGTTCCCCCTCCGCCCCGCGCAGGATTTCAATTTCCTGCCAGCTTATGCGGCCAATGCCCGTGCCCAAAGCTTTGGCCACGGCTTCCTTGGCGGCAAAACGCCCCGCCAGGCTGGGCAGAGAGCCAGCTGCCTGCTGCAATTCCAACGGGGTGAAGATGCGCTCCAGGAAGCGCTGGCGGATGGAAAGGTCCAATTCCTCCAGGCGGGAAATTTCAATCAGGTCAATCCCGGTGCGTAAAGTTGGCATTTATTCTGGTATTTCCGGGCCGGAGCTGACGATGACCATCCGTTCCGGGTCCAAATAGCGGCGGGCGGTTTCCAGGACCTGGGCGGAGGTGACGGCGCGCACCTGCTCCGGGAAGCGCCGGTAGTAATCCAGCCCGAGGTCGAAGCGCTGCAGGTTGAGCAGGGCAGAGGCCACCCCGGCGTTCGATTCCAGGGAGAGCGGCAGCCGCCCGATG
>CALESS010000052.1 GCA_937907495.1 uncultured Anaerolineaceae bacterium | reverse complement strand
CGATCTTAGCGCAGGGTCAGGTTTTGCAGCGGGCATTCGCCGCCCTTGTCGCAGATCGGGCAATCCAGCGGGTGCGAGGTGAGCAGGAACTCCAACACATCCCGGCGGGCAGCAGCCACCTTTTCGGATTGGGTGACCACCACCATACCCTCGGAAACGGGCACCGTACAGGAGGTATCGAGCTTGGGGCCAAACTGGATCTTCGGCGAGCCGTCTTCCTGCAGCACAACCTGACCCGTGGCCCGGTCCACCAGCGGACGGCCAATATCCACCAGGCACATTCGGCACATGCCCACCGATTGCAGCTTGGGATGATAGCAAAACACCGGGATATCAATCCCCGCCAGTTTGGCAGCATCCACCACCAGCATCCCTTCGGGCGCACTGATGGTGCGATCATCAATTTTGAGCAATACCATCTTCTTTGCCATCCGCTAACTCCTCAATAAGGCTTCAAAGTCGCCGCGGAACTGTTCAATGCCGGAAACGACTGCCATGGTGGAAAATTCACCCAGGGCGCACAGGCATTTGCCCTGCATTTCACGCGCCACCGAATCCAGCAGCACGATATCCTGCGGGGTGCCCCTGCCCTGCACCAGGTGTTGAGTAATTTGCAGCATCCAGTACGTTCCCTCACGACACGGGGTGCACTTGCCGCAAGACTCATGTTTGAAGAAATCCACTGTCTTGTTGACCAGGTCGCCAATGTTGACCGAATCATCCACGATGATGACGCTCGCCGAACCCAGCGGGGCATTCAGCAGCTTCATGGTGGATTCATAGTCCATCGGGCAATCCAGGGCTTTATCATCCGCCGGCACCAGCACGGAGCTGGCCCCGGCTGACATGATGGCCTTGATTTTGCGGCCCTCTGGCACCCCTCCGCCCAGGTCAAAGATCAGGTGGCGGAAGGGTACGCCGAGCGGCAGTTCATAATTACCGGGTTTCTGGATGCAGCCTGAAAGGCTGAAGATTTTGACGCCCGGGGAACCCTCGGTGCCGTAGGTGCGGAACCAGGCCGCACCCCGTTCGACAATCAGCGGAATGTTCGTCAGCGTTTCCACGTTGTTAATCAGGGTGGGTTTGTTGAACAAACCCGCTACCGCCGGGAAAGGCGGGCGCAAGCGGGGCTGACCGAGCTTGCCTTCAATGGATTCGAGCAGGGCTGTTTCTTCCCCGCAGATATAGGCCCCCGCGCCGAGGTGGGTATGAATGTGCAGAGAATATCCCGTGCCCAGCAAGCTTTCACCCAGCAGACCGGCGCTTTCCAGTGCGGCGATGCAGGCATCCAGCTTCTTGGCCAGTTGCCAGAACTCGCCGCGCAGGTATACATAGGCCACGTTGGCCTGTACTGCAAACGAAGCCAGCATCAATCCTTCCAGGAACTGGTAGGGGTTGCCCTCCATGATTTCGCGGTCTTTGAAGGTACCCGGTTCGGATTCATCCGCATTGGCAACCACATAGTGCGGCCAAATGGTGTTGGGGAGGAAGCTCCACTTGAGTCCGGTGGGGAAGCCTGCGCCACCCCGGCCGCGCAGCCCGGAGCTTTTGACCTCATTTAACACGGCTTGCGGCTGCATGACCGTGAGCGCTTTGCGAAAAGCGGAAAACCCGCCATTCTGCAGGTAGGTTTCCAACTGGTCCAGGTTGGGAATGTTGCGATGGCGAAGGAGAAGGTATTCCTGGCTCATTTCAACTCCTCGCTGGCCTGGCGCAGGGCATCCAGCACCTTCAGGGCGCGGGCGGGCGTCAGGTCCTGGTGATAGACGATGTCGCCATCCCCCTGGATTTGCATCAGCGGGGCGTGATCGCAGCCGGCCAGGCATTTGACCTCTTCAATGCTGAACAAGCCATCCGGAGTGGTTTCGCCAACCTTGATGCCAATGTTTTTACAAAGCTGGTCGAGGAATTCCTGGGCGCCGCGCATGGCGCACGGCAAATCGGTGCAGACCTGTAAACGGTAGCGCCCGCCCGGTTCTTCGTGGAAAAGCGTGTAGAAGCCGATGATGGAATCTACATCCGTGGCCGAAAGGCCGGTGATTTCAGATATCTCATGGATGGATTGCTTGGTGATGTAGCCAAGTTCCCGCTGGGCCAGGTAGAGCAGCGGCATGACGGCCGCCTGCGGGTGATCGGCCGGGTACTTTGCCATAATTTGCTGAATTTCAGCCGGATCGTTGAGTTAACCGGCACATCATACTGCACCCTG
>CALESS010000051.1 GCA_937907495.1 uncultured Anaerolineaceae bacterium | reverse complement strand
CTTAAAATCGAAATGATCGCCAATGCTGTCCGGGGGCCAACCCCGCTAGCTCCCATCAACAGGTCAAAAAAAACCTGCTCTTCCTCCGTGGAAAATCCAAAAAGCGTCATAGAATCTTCCCGTACCACCAGGCTGGTAAACAGGCCAATCTTCTCTCCGGGGTGCCTCTCCTGGCATAGTTGGGCCGGCACATGGATGCTCAGCCCCACGCCCCCCACCATGACCACCAGGCTGTCACCGCGGATTGCAGCCACTTCGCCTTGAACAACCGATATCATCTCATCCCTCCGCCAACCGGATTCCACTGGTTGTAGATTTCGTAGGTCATAATACCAGTCGCCACCGCCAGGTTGAGCGAATCACTGCTCCCAACCATGGGGATGCGCACCATCGCATTGCTCATTGCGTAATGCTCTGTCAGCAAGCCCTCACGCTCACTGCCCATCAGCAATACCAAAGACCGTGGATATTTCACCTGCCGATAATCCAATTCAGCCTCGCCATCCGTCCCCACCAGGAATATTCCAACGTTCTCTTTCCAACAACGGAAAGCAGCCAGGGTGGATCGGACAATCTGCAAATCGAATATTGCTCCCATGCTCGCCCGGATGGCTGTCGGATCATAAGGGTCAGTAGATTGATCCAACAATATCACACCTTCACCCCCGACTGCTTCCACGGTTCGTAAAATTGTCCCCAGGTTTCCCGGATCCGCGATGGAATCTAACGCCACCCATAATCCTGTAACGGGCTGGATTTCATCCAATATCGTCCAGCGCTGGCGGATAAGAGCCCCAATTCCCTGCGGTCCATCCTTGTGGGAGAGGGAAGCAAATAATTCGCTGCTCACCTCCAAAATGTCCACGTCCTGCGTCGTATCCTCTATAAGTTTCCTACCCAAATCACTGGTGAGCAAATCCGGGGCTACCACCAGGCATTCCACCCCCGCAGATTGCTGGACGGCCTCAATCACCAGCCGCAGCCCTTCGACAAAAAATAAGCCGCTCTCACGCCGGAATTTTCGATCTTTCAGCCGGCGAATTTGCTTGATCCTTTGGTTTCCCGGGCTGGTGATCATCTATCCTCCTGCCCCGCCGAAAAATAGCGATAACTATTCAAGTGGCAAATGGCGACTGCCAGGGCATCCGCTGCGTCATCTGGCCTCGGAATATCTTCCAGGCCCAGGATGGCCTTCACCATTTGCTGAACTTGTTTTTTGTCCGCACCGCCATATCCACTGACGGCTTGCTTCACCTCCATCGGAGTGTATTCACCGGCCCGTAAACCAAACTGGGCAAAAACGAGCATTACGATTCCTCGAGCCTGCCCGACAGCGAGGGCGGTGGAAACGTTTCTCTGAAAAAACAACTTCTCCACCGCGCCGCTTTCTGGCTGATGGAGAAGGAATAGCTCTCTCAGTTGATCATACAACAACAACAAACGTTTTTCATCGGCCAACCCTGCCGGCGTGGAAATTACCCCATAGGCAAGCGTATCAATTTTGCCAGCCTCCTCACGAAGGAAGCCATATCCGGTCGTCGCTGTTCCGGGGTCAATGCCAACCACCAGCATGGTTTTTTAGTCTTCTTCGAAGGCTGTCATTGCCTCCTGGGAAATGCGCAGATTGGAATATACATTCTGAACATCATCCAGGTCTTCAATATTTTCAATGCACCGCATCACTTGCAGCGTTTGGTCTGTCGTCAGGTCCATTTCAGTGTTCGGGATGAAGCGCAAAGTTGCCTCCTCCGGGGTGATTTTTGCGGATCGCAAAGCATTGAGCATGGTTTTATAGGATTCCACAGGAGCAAAGATTTCGATCGTGTCCTCGTCTTGCGACACGTCATCTGCACCGCCTTCCAAGGCCAGTTCAAATACTTTGTCAAAATCCGCTTTTTCAGCCGGAATGGAGAAATAGGAAATCCGTTTAAACTGCCAGGCCACCGAACCCGCTTCCCCAAGCGTACCACCGGATCGCGAAAGGTTGTGTCGCAATTCTGCAACCGTCCGGTTGCGATTTTCGGTTACACATTCGATCATTAAAGCGACGCCTTGCGGGCCATAACCTTCGTAGGTGATTTCTTCAATAACAACATTGCCTTCTTTCAGTTCACCTGTGCCGCGTTTAATCGCCCGTTCAATGCTGTCCTTTGGCATATTTTGGCTGCGCGCTTTATCTACCGCAATTCGTAACCGGAAATTCGATTCCGGATCACCGCCACCTTCGCGCGCCGCCATCACAATTTCTCGCGCCAGCCGCGTGTACACCTGCCCACGCTTGGCATCGCTGGCGCCCTTTTTACGTTTAATGGTTGCCCAATGGGAATGGCCTGACATAAAAACGTCTCCTTGATCAACTTTTAGAATGAGGGAGCATAAATCATAGCTAAAATTATACCATTTTTTCAAAAATTCCATTAAATCATTCTTCCCACCGTTTCCATCCGAGATCGCTCACCTCTCTCTTTGTTGGTTTATAGATTCAACGCAAAGGATTAAAGCGGGAGTTTTCACATTACATTTCTGCAAGTATTACTCCGCGGGCTGAACTCTTTGTTATAATTTCAATCGCAATATAACTGGTTTATTACCAATAATTACTATTTATATACTAATTTATGAAAACACATTCTCTCAAATTTCTCATTCTTATTGTTATCCTTCTTCTGCCCAATCTGTCGGGAAACGTGGGGCATTCAATTATCCCGCATACAGGCTCGGTGGTTATTGATCAAGCGCAACCTCTGGCAGACGATTATCTTCCCACTCTTACCCAGTTTACCGAGCAGATTACTGCCCATCCAGCAGGCTTCTATAGCGGTGTTTATGTGCCCAATGTAATGGCCTATCCCATTATTCAACAGCCAGCGGATAATGCAGGTTATGTCTCCACCGCCGAAAATACTATCACCCAATTCAGAATGGCTTCTCAATTTGATACGATTGGACTTCTGGCACACAATACCCTGGCTGGGGCAGATTTTTACAATATCCAGTTGGAAGATGTGATCTATTTGGTACTTGCCTCTGGTGAATTAAAATCATTCTCCGTCACCGAAATTCAACGCTACCAGGCCCTCAACCCCTCCAGCCCCTATTCCGATTTCCGCGATCTCGATGATTCCGCCTCGATAATCTCAGCGCAGAAATTATTTATGCGCACTTACGCCCGCGGCAACATCCTCATCCTACAGACTTGCATTGAAGAAGCGGGAAACAGCAGTTGGGGCCGCCTGTTTATCATCGCTGAACCCTTCACACCGGATTCTTCGCCCCTGACTTATACCCTGAATATTCCCATGATTACCTTTCTTCCCTCCGGATCGCTCTTGATGAATTAAACCCTTATTGTGCGGATTGCCCCTCCATCTGAATAGGTGTCGCCACAATAATCAAGCGGTGACTATTTCCATAAGCCGGCCAACAGGTCACCAGGGTTAGTCGTTCATCATTGGACCTCATGATCCAGCGTGCATTTTGAAGCCGTTGTTCAACGGTTACATCCTCCCCAAACTCCGGCAAGATCAATTTGTTCACCACCATATATGCAAATTCTCGTTCTCCCGCGTATAAAAAAATCACGTCTCCGGGTTCCAAATCCACCAGTTTTCCAAACACTTCGCCATCCACATTGTGGTGACCGTTTAACACCGTGTTTCCAATGCTACCCAGCAATGCTGAATCAGGATGCCAGCCAGCGGCAAATTCATTCGGAGCGGTATATTGCGCAAAAATCTGCTGATTGACCCGCACTTTGCGGGTGCCAGCCTCGATCACCGGAGCATCCAGTCCGATTTTACCAATCACGATTCGATCCGGGATCGCCGGGCCAAAGGTCGGGGTGGGGGTTCCGCTCTCTGGCGTTTTCTTACCTGGTGAGGCCGGCGGTACCGTTGGAGTTGCGAGCGGTACTTCACTCCCATTCAATTCAGGTGCCAACAGGGTTATTTCTCTTTCAGCCGGAGAGATTGCCAGTGCCTCGGCCACATTTTCAGGCATAAACACCGGGGCAAACCCCGTATCCTCCTCAACCACGTCCTCTTCAAAGACCGGTTGCAGCCTTCCAGAAAGGGCCATTCCTGCCGCAATCAGCGCCAGCAACAATCCGAATACCATAAAAACCTTTGCCAGGGTAGATATATTTTTCTTCATCTGCTTATTCTAACTTCAATTTGATCTGAAATCATCCTCTGAAAACAAACTACACCCACCCGGGGTGCAGTTTGTTTTGAGCTTTTCAAATGCGTCCCATTGCTGGGAAGCAGTCTTATTTGACGAGTTTGCGTCCTACGAATGTGAGAACCAAACCCATGCCAAGGAATACCAGGCTCAGGTTGATCATGAGGTTGACTGCAGGTGCAGCCTGGGATTGACTCAGGTCAGCTCCGGTCACCGGGATCAAGAAAGGCGTGCTTTCCGGCGGGGGCGGGGGCAAAGTGGGCGGCGTGGTCGCAGTAACGGTCACCTGTCCGGGTTCGGTGGGAGTCGGAGAGACCTCGCCAGGTTGAGTGGGGGTGGCCGTAGGATCCGTGGGCTGGGTGGCTGTGAAGGTCGGAGTCGGCGTGATACCGGGAATTTCCGGCGTGGAAGTGGGCGTGTCGGTGGGTGTCGCTGTCGGGATATCCGGCTGGGTAGGTGTTGCAGTCGGAGTATCGGTGGCTGTATTGGTGGGTGTAGCCGTAGCCGGGCTGGTCGGTGTAGGTGTGGCTGTATCGGTCGGGGTGTTCGTCGGGGTTGAGGTAGCCGGGCTGGTTGCGGTTGGTGTGTTGGTCGCAGTCGGAGTGTTCGTGGCCGTTGCAGTCGGCGTATTGGTCGCAGTCGGGGTGGCAGTATCAGTCGGTGTGTTCGTCGGAGTTGCCGTAGCCGGGCTGGTGGCTGTCGGTGTGTTGGTGGCAGTCGGCGTGTCGGTTGCTGTGGCGGTCGGAGTGTTGGTGGCAGTCGGCGTATTGGTCGCAGTCGGGGTGGCAGTATCAGTTGGTGTGTTCGTCGGGGTTGCAGTAGCCGGGCTGGTAGCAGTCGGTGTATTGGTTGCAGTGGCGGTCGGAGTGTTGGTGGCAGTCGGCGTATCGGTTGCCGTGGCGGTAGGAGTGTTGGTGGCAGTCGGCGTATCGGTTGCCGTGGCGGTAGGAGTGTTGGTGGCAGTCGGCGTATGGGTTGCCGTAGCGGTCGGAGTGTTGGTTGCAGTGGCTGTGGGAGTATTCGTAAAGGTGGAGGTCGGAGTCGGGGTGTCCGAAGGAACAGCACAACTTGTTATCGCGCAGACATTTGACCACAGGTCAATCGGGCCTGGGTAATCATAAGATTGAAATACCCGGAAGATGTAATTCCCAAGCGGTCCCCGCTCCGCATTCGAGTTTGGGCTGTATGTGATGGTAAACGATTCGTTTGTTGCGAGGGCTGGAATTTGGCCCACAAAGATCCGCGAACCGATCTCAATGGGATTCCCCCATTCATGGAACCATACTTCATAATTGACTGGCCCTTCCATCGGCAAACCAATATTTCGAACTTCAGCGGTGATTAACACGCAGTTTCCAGAACAGCCAGAAATTATTACAAGGTGACTGCCATCATGATCTGTGTAACCAATCGAGTCATCAATTGGATAGGCATTTGCTGGCTGGCTGGTAGCGCTCAAGATGAGGCCGGCAATCAACATCACCGAACCGATCATGTAAGCCGTCCGTGCCAGGGTGGTAATAAATCTATGTGCGGTGTGCATTGTTTCCTCCAGTGTACGGTAACGGGCAATTAAAAACGTGTTTCCTGCTGAAATTGCCAGGGGACCCATTAATTCTCCTGGCAGTTCAATTTGAGGTACATCTTTCCCAAAGTTGAGGTGATACCGCCAATTAAATTAATAATTAGACTGTTGGCCCCCACCCGGTACCCTTAATCACAGCTTAAATTCATTATACCGTTTGCTTAATTTGAATCAACCCTTCCCCCTACTAATTAAAGACTAAACGAAAGACCATTAAAAGACTAGTTACCGGAATCCAGTTTGATTTTATATCCAATTCGATCCAAATTTTGGATAATCTCCCTTCCCGGCATTACTTCACACAGTTTCTTCCGAATCAAGTAAATGATGAATTTTGTTCTTTTTCTCGCATCCGGGGAATCCTCTCCCCAAACGGCCTGGGTGATGGCTGAATATTTCACCACCCCCGGGGCCTGGCGAAGCAAGAGGCTAAAAATGGCAAATTCTCGCGGCGTGAGGTTCACCTGGTCATCATTGATGGAGACGTATTGTTCATTCAAATCCAT
>CALESS010000050.1 GCA_937907495.1 uncultured Anaerolineaceae bacterium | reverse complement strand
TGGTGCTGGTCTGGGCTTCCATCGGTATTGCGGTCCGCCCCACCGATTCCAGCCTGGTTGTCACAGTCTCGTGGGTGGCGGCAGCCATCTTTGCGGTATTTGTGGTTTACTCACTCCTCAAGCCCCGTCCGGCGGTATAATTCTCCCATCCAACGTGGGAGGCAAGTGCATGATGCGATTTCTGGTGGCCGGGTTGATTAATATTGAAACGACGCTCCAAATTGAGGGCTTCCCGCTTCAATACAACCCGGTCAACTTTCCGTTTTTTGGGGTCAACAGTACCGTTTCTGGCGTGGGCTACAACCTGGCCAAAGCTCTCACCACCCTGGGGGAAGAGGTTCAATTTCTCTCCATCATTGGAGATGATACCGCCGGGGAGTTGGCACGCACGGCATTGCAGGCGGATGGCATCCCGGCGGGCGGGGTGCTGACCGGCATGCCACAAACGGCCCAATCCGTGATCCTCTACGACCGCGAAGGCCGGCGGCAAATCCACACCGATCTAAAAGATATCCAGGAGCGCAGCTATCCGCTGGAAATTTTCGCCCCGGCCCTGGAAAGCTGCGATGCGGCGCTGATCTGCAACATCAACTTTGCCCGGCCCTTCCTGCAGCAAGCATTGGCGCAGGGAAAACCGATTGCCACCGATGTGCATACCATCGGCTCGCTGGATGACGCCTACAATCGGGAGTACATGGCGGCGGCCCAGGTTCTTTTTTTGAGCGATGAACACCTGCCGGTTCCGGCGGAGGATTTCGCCCGGCAGGCCATGGAACGCTACAATAATGAGGTTGTGGTGATTGGCATGGGCAGCCGGGGGGCGCTGCTGGCCGTGCGGGAGACCGGCGCGCTGGAGCGCATCCCGGCTGTCCATACCCGCAAGGTGATGAATACCATTGGCGCGGGCGATGCCCTGTTTTCGGCTTTCTGCCACAGTTACTTCGCCACGGGTGACGCACAAACCGCCATCCGCCAGGCAATGGTTTTTTCATCCTACAAAATCGGGGCGCGCTCGGCAGCCGATGGCTTCCTGGACGCGGCATCGTTGAATGCGCTCTACCAGCAGATCTACGGATAGAATCTACCACCGGGGTAAGGTTTTTTCACCTAAATCCCCCTCATCTCCCTGCCGGGCGGTAATCTGTTAGCTGATGCTGGATAGCACCTCCACCCCGTTCAACGCCATGTGATAAAGAAATACCGCCTGCAACAGCTCGGCATCATGCGGCAGAATGCCAAGATCGGCCGCCAGCGGCACGCTCAGGTCGTAGGTCTGGCTGCAATCGGCTGGCAAAATCACCCGGCGCGGCAACTGGCGGGCATTGGCATCCAGGCGCAGGTGCATCGCCAATTGATAGATGCACAGATCGGTGCAATCCCCCACCAGGAGAAATGTCTCCACCTCCGGGTGGGCCGCCAGCCAGTCGTTGAGGCCGGTATTGAGGCCGGATTGGATGGAGTTCTTTTCGAAGATTTGCATCTGATCGAAGAAGGGCAGCGAGCGGATTTCGGGGATGGTTTCAGCTTCCAGTGTGCCGCGCACACAGTGCGGCGCAAACTGGCTGAATTCCAGCGCGTCCGGCTCGTGGGTATCCTGGGTCAGCAGGAAATGCTTCACCCCGGCGGAATGGGCACGCTGAAACAATTGCACCACGGGCTGGATGATGGAATGGACGCGCGGGCTGGATAACGGACCGAAGTGGCAGAAACCGTTGATCATATCCACGCAGATGACGGCGGTCTGCTCCGGTTGCGGGATGGCCTGGGGAAGGCTTAGGCCCGGGAGGCTGGCCTGCCAACCCGCCAGGAATTGTAAAAAGGGTTGGGAACTTGGGAAAGGAGTGGTCATGATTCACCTCTTGACTCCAAATTATAACCCAACTCAAATTGTGATATAATTTTGGCGTTTCCAGCGGGCGTCGCCAAGTGGTAAGGCATCAGCCTTCCAAGCTGATATTCGTGGGTTCGAGTCCCATCGCCCGCTCTTTTTATTTAACCAGCCGTTTGCCTCCCCTTTTCGTTCATCATTTCCATCTCCTTCGCTGGCCGGGCATGTTAAAAAACTCCGGGCGCTGGTTAGCGCCCGGAGCCTTTGTTCCCGCCAGAAATTTTAGCGGGTGATGATCGGCATCCACAT
>CALESS010000049.1 GCA_937907495.1 uncultured Anaerolineaceae bacterium | reverse complement strand
CGGGCATCCTCCCCGGTGCACCTGGTGAAGCGGAAATCGCAGCCACCCTGGCCCACTGGCTAAAAGCCGCCGGGCTGGAAGTGGATGTGCAAGAGGTGCTGCCCGGGCGGCCCAATGTTGTGGGCATCCTGCGCGGCGCGGGCGGCGGCAAAACCCTGATGCTCAACGGCCACCTGGATACCGTGGGGGCGAATGGCATGGCCCAGCCGCACCACCCCACGGTGCAGGATGGGCGAATGTACGGCCGCGGCACATATGATATGAAAGGCGGGCTAACCGCCTGTATGCTGGCCATGAAAGCTGCCACCCGCTTGAATTTAGCCGGGGATGTAATTTTTTGCGCAGTGATGGATGAAGAACTGGGTGGACTGGGCACACAACAAATCAGCCGGCAATATCGGGCAGATGCGGCCATCATCGCCGAACCCACCGAATTGCAATTGGTGGTGGCGCACCGCGGCTTTGTCTTTGTGGAGGTGGAGACGATCGGTGTCGCAGCGCATGGCTCCCGCCCGCACCTGGGGGTGGATGCGATTTTCAAAATGGGTAAGGTGCTGCGAGCGTTGGATGAATTCGATCAACATCTGCAAGCCCATCCCAGCCATCCCCTGCTGGGCAGCGGCTCTTTGCATGCCTCGTTCATCCATGGCGGGCAGGAACCCTCAACCTACCCGGCG
Source organism: uncultured Anaerolineaceae bacterium (assembly GCA_937907495.1). Lineage (GTDB taxonomy): Bacteria > Chloroflexota > Anaerolineae > Anaerolineales > Anaerolineaceae > CALESS01. The sequence goes on along the minus strand of CALESS010000049.1, from coordinate 4,525 downwards.
CAATGCTTGCTCACCCTGGAGCGCCGCACCATCCCGGGTGAAACCCCGCACAGTGTGCAAACCGAAATGGACAAGATGCTGGCTGCACTGGCGGCGGCAGATCCGGCTTTTCAGTACACGCTCCGCCTGGGCGCTTCCCAGCCGCCCATGGAGACACCGCCGGATGCAGAAATCTTGCCGGTCATCCTGCAGGCTGCCCGCCAGGTGCTGGGGTATGACCCCCAGCCGGGTGGGGTTTCTTACTGGACGGATGCCGCCACCCTCTGGACGGCAGGGATTCCAAGCCTGCTCTTCGGTCCGCTGGGAGCAGGCGCCCATGCCGCAGAAGAATGGGTGGATTTACAAAGTATGCAAACCTGTGCAGAGGTGTACCTGGAAACAATCCGATTATTCTGTCAATAAGTGAAGCCGGGAGAGGGGTGAGAAAAGCTCTTTTTCTACCGCAAGCCATCCTGCTGGGGGTTACATCCCCAGGGACTTTGCCTCATCCCAGAAGGCATCCATCTCATCCAGAGTCATGGTACTCATCACCCGCCCGGCTTTGCGTGCCTGCTCTTCCACATAGCCAAAGCGCCGCCTAAAGCGCTGGTTGGTGGAGCGCAAGGCAGATTCAGCGTCCACTTTCAGCCAGCGCCCCACGTTGACGGCGGCAAAGAGCAAGTCGCCCAATTCAGCTTCCTGGTCTTCGGGGGTTTCGGCCTGTTGAAGTTCATCCAGCTCTTCCAATACTTTGTCTATCACCGGGCGAATATCCGGCCAGTCAAAGCCGACCCGGGCGGCCCGATCCTGGATCTCCTGGGCCTGCGCCAGCGAAGGGAAGATTTCCGGCACGCCATCCAGCAAGCCCTTGGGCTTTTCCTGCCCGTTGGCGGCCTGGGCCGCGCTGCGCTCTTCCGCCTTGATGGCTTCCCAATTGCTGAGCACATCTCCCACACCTTCCACCGTCACCTCACCAAACACATGTGGATGGCGGCGCACGATCTTGCGGTGGATGCCCTGCAAAATGAGGGCCATGTTGAAATCACCGGTCTCACTGGCAATCTGGGCATTCAGCACAATCTGCAGTAACAAATCGCCGAATTCCTCAGCCATTTCCCGCGGGTCATTGGCATCCATCGCCGCCAGGGTCTCATAGGCTTCTCCCAGCAAGTGCATGCGCAAGGTTTGATGGGTCTGCTTGCGGTCCCAAGGGCAGCCATCTGGGGCGCGTAAATGCCCGATGATCTCCTGAAACGCCTCAAAGGAGGTATCCGCCCCCAGGGAAGGAACCCATATCGCCATCTCACCGTGTTGTTGGCCGGTCACCGTATCCAACTCCCCCAGGACCAAGTCCTGGCGCAGGGGGGAGTCACTTTCCAAACAACTGGCAAGCTGCAATGGATGGCTGGCCGGATAAATGGTGAGCAGGACATCTTTGATGTTTCTGACCTGGGCAGGGATCAGGCTATGAAGAATGGCCCCCTCCGAGGTGGGAAATGGTGGGCAATGAGCATCCACCAGGCGGCTGGCTGGCATCAGGCTGATTTGTTGGCTGCCATCCGGGTTCCAGAGGGTTAAAATGGCGGCAAGAGACTTTGGGTTCATAAAGTTCCTATCAAGTTAAGTACCCCTTCTCTCCCACACAGAGAGAGAAGGGGTCTATAGGCTCCAAATCCGGCGCCAGGTGTAAAACCTGTTCCCGAACCTCTACCGTTTGGTGTAGGTTGGGGCCTTGCGGGCGCGTTTGAGACCGGGTTTCTTGCGTTCTTTGACCCGGGCATCCCGCGTCAGGAAACCACCCTTGCGCAGGGGGGCAGTCAGTTCGCCATTCATCTTGACCAGCGCACGCGCCAGGCCAAGTTGAACCGCATCGGTCTGACCGGTTACACCACCGCCCTGAACTTTGACCGTAACATCAAAGGTCGCTCGTTCCATACCGGCAGCTTCCAACGGTCCCAGGATGGACTCTTTGTCACCCAGCCGGGTGAAGTAATCTTCAATCGGCTTGTCGTTGACAATAAAGCCGCCGCTGCCGCTCATTAAACGCACGCGGGCTGTGCTTTCTTTGCGCCGGCCGATACCCTCGTAATACTGAACAGACATAAGACCTCAGCTCCTTCTACGCAAGTGGTTTCGGGTTTTGGGCAGCATGCGGGTGTTCGCTTCCGCCATACACCTTCAACTTCTTGATTAATTTGCGACCGTACTTGTTGTGCGGCAGCATTCCCCACACCGCAGCGCGGATAACCCGATCCGGGTTATAAATCAACTGGTCGCGCAGGGAAACGGTCTTCAAACCACCCGGATACCCGGAGTGATGATGGTAGAATTTTGTCTCCTGGCGTTTCACCGGCACGTTCAAGCGACCGGCGTTGATCACCACAACAAAATCACCCGTTTCAAAACCGGGGGTATAAATGGGCTTGTTCTTGCCAAGCAGAACCGCGGCGATCTGGGTGGCGAGGCGGCCAATTGGCGCATCCGTTGCATCCACCAGAACCCAACCCGATTCTTGTTGACCCTTAGGGACGAATGTTTTGTCCACAGTCACGCTCCAATTTCATGATTACTGGCCGCCGTCTTCGCGATCGGCCTTTCTAGATTCGCGATCCACTTCATCGCCGTACTTCACCCGCACCAGGCTCAACCCCGTGGGGGGCGCCAGGCCGGGGGTAAGCGGCTGCGCCGCCTCAACCCCTTGGGTAAATGTTGCCAGATCCAACCGGCCAAGGCCGACTTGCACCTGTTCAAACACCACTTTGCGTACCATGCGGTACAAAAATGCGTTGGCCGTAATTTCAAACTGCATGAACCCGGCCTGTTGCTCCCAGAAGGCTTCCAGCACCGTGCGGATGGTGCTGCCTCCGGATCGCATTGGCGAACCGAAAGCCGCAAAATCATGGGTGCCAATCAGCTTTTCGGCAGCCGCCTGCAATCGCTCAAAATCCAGCGGCGGCCATACCCGCCAGGCGTAGCGCTCGCTCAACGGGTCACGCTCCGGCTGGCTGAAAATCCGGTAACGGTACGTGCGGGAGAGGGCATCATAACGGGGATGAAAATCCTCACGCACCACCCGAACCGCTTTCACGGCCAAATCCGCCGGGAGAGTGGCGTTTAGCGCCTTGCCCAATTCTTCCGGGCTGTGCTTCCAGTCCAGGTCAAAGGCAATCACCTGGCCGCTGGCATGCACACCGCTATCCGTTCTTCCAGCAGCCAGCAGCGTGGTTCCGCTCCAGTTCAGGTGGCGGAGCGCTTGCTCCACCTCGCCCTGAACGGTGCGTTTGCTGCCCTGGCGTTGGAAGCCCTGCAGCTCCCTGCCATCGTAGGCTAAGATCAACTGGTAACGTGCCATTCCATTCCGGAACGATCTCCGGTTGGTTTACTCTTCCACAAGCTCCAAGAGGACCATTTCCGCCGCGTCTCCAAGGCGGGGGCCGAGATGAAGCATCCGCGTGTAGCCGCCCTTGCGGGTGGCAAAGCGCGGGGCAATATCATCAAATAATTTCTTGACCACTTCCGGATTGTTCAAGCGGGCGGCAGCATTGCGGCGAGCGTTCACCTTTTGTTCGGGTGTACCCTCGGCGCTATTGCGGGCCAGCGTGATGATTTTTTCTGCTTCGCCGCGAATGGCCATGGCTTTGGCACGGGTCGTGGTAATCTTCTCGTGCGTGAAAAGCTGTCCAATCAGCGTACGGCGCAGACCAATCCGTTGGTCTTTGGTTCTTCCTAAACGATATCCAGCAACACCATGACGCATGTTTAATTACTCCGTAGGTTTTTCTTCTTGCAAGAAGCCTTTTTCCTGCATCTTCTGGCGCAGCTCATCCAGGCTCTTTTCGCCGAAATTGCGGATGGACATGACCGCTTCTTCACCCTTCTCGAGCAGATCCAGCACATCACCAACGGTGGCGATGCCGGTTCGCTTGAGCGAGTTGAACACTCGCACCGAGAGATCCAGGTTTTCGATGGGCGTCTCCGCAGCTTCACTCGTCAGACGGCTGCCAGTAGTTTCTCTTTCGATCCCAATCAGCGGGATTTCTTCAGTCACACCAGAGATCATCCGCAGATGATCAATCAAGATCTTGGAACCCGTGCTGAGCGCAGTCTGCGGTGAAAGGGTGCCATCGGTCCAGATTTCCAGTACCAGCTTGTCATAGTTGGTGCTGGTACCCACGCGGGCATTCTGCACCGACCAGTTGACACGGCGGACGGGGGTGAAAATGGCATCCACTGGCAGCTCGCCAATCGGCAGGCTCTCGTTGCGCTCGTTGGCGGGCGTGTAACCGCGGCCGCGTTCAACGGTGAAATCAATTTCCAGCCGGGTCTTCTTGTCATCCACGGTGAATAAGTACAGGTCCGGGTTGACAATTTCAACATCCGAGGGGCATTGAATATCGGCTGCTGTTACCACACCTTCGCCGCGCACTTCCAGGTGCAAATGCGAGCTATCCACATCGTGGAGGATCAGCCGCAATTGCTTCACCTGTAACAGGACCTGGATCACATCCTCCCGCACGCCCGGAATATCAGCGAACTCGTGCAGCGC
>CALESS010000048.1 GCA_937907495.1 uncultured Anaerolineaceae bacterium | reverse complement strand
TATTTACGCAAAAGGTGAAGAAAAGTTTCATCCTGTCACTCGATCCACCGCTTCATCCAATAGTGCAATTTCATCTTCGCTTAGCCGCCAGCCCATTGCCCCGGCATTCTGGACCGCCTGGATTTGATTTTTCGCCCCGGGTATGGGCAGCGCACCCTTGCAGATCACCCAGTTTAGTGCCACCTGCGCCGGCGTGCGGTCTCCATGCAACACTCCGATCTTTCGCATTTGGCTGATCAGTCCGGATAGTTTCTCCAGGGTGGATTTGGACACCCGTGCGCCGCGCACCCCCTGAGGGGGAAGCTGTACCGAGTACTTGCCTGTCAAAAGGCCTTGCGCCAATGGGCTATACGCAATCACCCGGATCCCCATCTCCTGGCATTGTTTTAATAATCCATTTTTCTCAATCCGCCGATCCAGCAAATGATACTCCACCTGGTTTGAAGCCAGCCGCACCCCCAGGCGGGCCAGCTCTTCGAACGCCCGCTGAGTTTGCGTCTGATCGTAATTGGATACCCCGATCGCATCCACCAAACCCGCCTGGTGCACCTCCGCCATACGATTCATCCAATTTTCAATGCTAATAGGCGGGATCGGCCAGTGCATCTGGTAAAGATCCACTTTCTGCATTCCCAGCCTTTCCAGGCTGTGCTTCAAGGAGCGTTTTAAGGCGCCTTTGCTCAAACGCCACGGGAAGGGCATAAATTTACTGGCAACATACACCTGCTTGGGCTGGTTATGAATGAACTTACCCATCAGGCGCTCCGATTCCCCCTGGGCGTAGGTTTCAGCCGTATCAATCATCCGAATCCCAGCCTCCAGGCTGGCCTCAAACGCCTCTTCCACATCCTTCTCTTTGTACCCCCCACCAAATCCCCAGAACCAGCGGTCCCCCCAGGCCCAGGCGCCTACACCCATCTCAATTTTATTTAGCCAAAATTCTTCTTCCACCTTCGGCTTCCTCCTGCTTCCATGTCAAGATTCATATCCAAGTAAGACCATTATACAGATTTATGTCAGTTATAATACACAGAACCTATCTTTTTTGGATTTCTTATTCTATGGATGATGTAACCCCCATTCGTCAACAATACCTGGATATCAAGCGCCAGTACCCGGATGCAATCGTTTTCTTCCGCCTCGGCGATTTCTACGAGACCTTTGATCGGGACGCAGAAATTGCCTCGCGCGAACTGGATATCGTCCTCACCTCGCGGCCCGTCGCCAAAGGCACGCGCGTCCCCATGGCGGGCATTCCCTATCACGCGGTGGAAAACTACCTCGCCCGGCTGATCGAAAAGGGCTACCATGTCGCCATTTGTGAGCAGGTTGGCGATCAACCCGTCAAGGGGTTGTTTGCCCGCCAGGTGGTGCGGGTGGTTACCCCAGGGACTCTGGTGGAACCGGGTTTGCTGCCCTCGGATCGAAACAACTACCTGACAGCGGTTGTCCTCACTGAGAACCAGGCCGCCATCGCCTCGGTGGATATTTCCACCGGTGAGTTCATCGCCACAGAGATGGAAGGCGCCGATCTATCCACCAACCTGCGCGGCGAATTGGTTCGCCTCCGCCCGGCAGAAATCCTGATCGCTGAAAGCACCTCCCTCAACGACAACCTGCCCTTTAACCTCTCCCGTTGGCCAGCCTGGCGGTTTGAGACCAACCGCTGCGTGGATGCCTTACTGCATCACTTCCAGGTTGGCGCCCTCGATGGTTATGGTCTGCGCGGCCTCAACCTGGCTACGCGTGCCGCCGGGGCGATCGTCCAATACCTGGAGGAAACCCAACCCGCCGCCCTCAAATTGCTATCCGGTGTGCAGACCTACACCCTCTCGGAATTCATGACGCTGGATGCAGCCACCCGCCGAAACCTGGAGTTGACCGAAACCATCCGCGGCGGGGAAGATACCGGTTCATTACTTCACATCCTGGATCGCACCGTCACGCCGATGGGCAAGCGTCTTCTTCGCCAGTGGGTCTCCAAACCGCTGCTCGACCTTGCCGCCATTCAAGCCCGCCAGGCAGCGGTCCATTACCTGGTGGAGAATGGTTTACTGCGTGCGGAACTACGGGCAGCCTTGCATGGCCTGACGGATCTGGAACGCCTGATCAGCCGCGTGATTTCTGGCCACGCCTCCCCCCGCGATCTGGTTGCCGCCCGCTCCACCTTGCGCGCCCTGCCGCAAATCCTGGCCCTGTTCCCGCAAATTCCCCCCGCCCTTTCCAATCAGTTGAATCACTTGCACCCCTGCAGCGAAGAACTTGCCCTGCTCACCGCCTCCATCACCGAGGATCCGCCTTCCACCCTGGCCAACATTGGCCTCATCCAGCCCGGCTACTCCCAGGAGCTGGATTCGCTGGTCGAATCCAGCCAGCACGCCCGGGAATGGATCGCCAACTTGGAAGCCCTTGAACGTGAGCGCACTGGCATTCGCACCCTCAAGGTAGGCTTCAACAAGGTTTTTGGATACTACATC
>CALESS010000047.1 GCA_937907495.1 uncultured Anaerolineaceae bacterium | reverse complement strand
ATGGCTATCCGCCAAAACATTCCACGAATAATCCCCCCCACCCCTCTCACCGAACCCAAGGCATCCCTGGAAAAAGCATTCATCGAAGCATTTCTGATGAGCAAGGGTTATTCAACCGAGACCCTGGTGTTCTTAACCAAGAGTCATGCCCGCCGCTTGCGCATCGAAGCCTCGATCTACGCTTCCGGCCGGCTGGCCGAAATAGAAGCCCGTTCCACGATGGTGGATGATTTACACGGTGATTTTGGGTAATTGGTTTTTCCTTAGGCCCCCCACTGGTACCTGATTCTTCCCAGGGTGGGTTGGCGGGTCTGGATTCGCGCTTTATTTCTCCGCATCGGGTTACTGACCGGTGCGGATTTATTTTCCCCCTGCCCATTGGCTCAATCTAATTTCCCGGCTGCCGCCCGGTCTACCAGCCAGGTCAATTGGCCCTCCGGCAGCCGGACATGTTGGGCTGGTAAACACAAGTCTTCCGCTCCCAGCGGATGCAATACCCGCGCCAGGATTTCCGCCTTGCCGGCACCGGAGACCAAAAACACAGCCTGCCGGGCAGCATTGATCACCGGCAGGGTCAGGCTTACCCGGTCCACCAGCGGCGGCGGCGGGGTGTGATGTTCCACGGCTGCTGTCCAGTGGTCTTTTTCCAGCAATGCCGGGGAACCCGGAAACAGGGAAGCAGTATGACCATCCTCCCCCAATCCCAACAGCATCAGGTCAAAGAGCGGCCAGGATTCCACTCCAAAAAAAGTGCGCAGGGTTTCCTCATAGGCAGCCGCAGCCGCTTCTGCACCCACTTCCGCCGGAATGCGGTGAAGGTTACGGGCAGGGATGGGTACATAATCGAGCAGGGTCTGGCGGGCCATCTGGTAATTACTCTCCGGATGGTCTGCCGGCACACAGCGCTCATCTCCCCAGAATAAATGCACCCGCGGCCAATCAATTTTTCGCAGGGTCGCCGGGGTTCTCAATTGCTGGAACAAAGCAGCCGGGGTGGAACCGCCGGAAAGCGCGGCACAAAACCTGCCTCTGGAGGCAACGGCTGCCGCTGCCTGCAGGATAAAAAGATCTGCTGCCGCAGAAGCAAGTGCCTTCAAATCCGGCAAAACCTGAAGCGTCCAACCATACATTCCCATCTGCCGAAACATTGGGTTTTACTCCACCTTCAACAAGCCAAAGGTGCGAAACATCATTCGCATCATGGCGTGACCGAAATCCGGCTGCAAGAACTGGTTCGGGCAGGACCCGGGAATCACGTTGATTCCATTTTCTTGGCACAGGCGAACCGCCTCCGCCGAAACACTGGTCATACTGGCTGCCAGGCCGGGTTTGGTGCCCATCATGCAATGCATCCAGACATGGTGAATACCCAGCTCTACGCATTGTTGGATAATCTGCTCCGTAACTGCGGGTTTGGTCAGGATGAACACAGCATCTGGCAATTCCGGAATAGATTTCAAATCCGGATAGCAGACATCGCCTTCAAATACAGCGAGGCGTGGGTTGACTGCAAAAACGGTATAGCCGGCTGCCTTGAATTTATGGTAGGTCAGGTTACAAC
>CALESS010000046.1 GCA_937907495.1 uncultured Anaerolineaceae bacterium | reverse complement strand
GCCATACTCCGGATGGGCAATATCCAGTTTTTCCAACAGGGCGGCAAATTCCTCATCCGGCACGTGTACGCCGTTGGAAAGATCATAATAGGAGGGCGTGAGAGTTCGGAAATCAGGCAGTACAGCCGCCGTGGTGCTCTCCACCGGGAGGGTTGTGGAAAGGCGCATCTCCCGGCTGGAGGCACTGATCCGGATTTCATAATCGCCGCTTTCCACGTGCCAATCGGCCAGGATGGTATTGTAATAAGCGAAATCCCGCTTTGATAGGGTGAAGCTGACTTCACAACGCTCACCAGGCTGCAAATACACCTTCTCGAAGCCTTTCAATTCCTGTTCCGGCCGGATGATCACTGACTCTTTGCGGGCTACATATAACTGCACAATCTCACTGCCCGCAACCTGACCGGTATTGCTTACCGTGCACCTGACGCTGATTTCATCCGTATCCAGCATTTGATTCCGGGATACTTTCAAATCACTATAATCGAAGTGTGTGTAGGACAGGCCATAACCGAACGGATAGCGCACCGCCTTATGGGCCGTATCATAAAAGCGGTAACCGACAAACAATCCTTCCCGATACTCCACCGTCAGGGGATAACCGGGGAAGTTTTCATGGGCCGGGTTATCTGCTTGCGCGAAGGGCCAGCTTTCCGCCAGTTTGCCACAAGGATTGCTCACCCCCAGCAGCAGGTCGGCGGAGGCGCCGCCGGTAGCTTCACCACCCAGGTACATCAGTAAAATGCCAGGGACCCGATCTGCCCAGGGCAATTCCATGACGGAACCCCCCTGGAGAATCACCACCACCTTCGGGTTCACCTCACAGACAGCCTCGATCAAGCGGACATGACTTTGCGGCATCGCCATGCTCGTACGGTCAAAGGCTTCCGCCTCGTAGCTATCTGGCAGCCCGGCGAAGAGGTAAACAATATCTTTACCCGCCGCCACCCGGCAAGCCTCGGCAATCAATTCGGCATCCGGAGCATCGGAAACCAGGTGATAGCCCTGCGCATATTCCACCGAGAGTCCGAGCAGCTGCAGCTCTTCCAGCGGAACATCCACTTTGATGGGCGAGATCTTGGAACTGCCCGTGCCCTGGTAGCGCGGTTGTCTGGCAAAAGCTCCAATCACTGCAGCCCGATCCGTGGATTTGCCCGGCAGAATATTGCCCTCATTTTTCAATAGCACTGCGGATTGGGCAGCCACCCGCCGCGCCAACAGGTGATGGGCACCGGCATCATAGTTAAACGGCTGGCGTTGGGTGGAGCGCAGGATCAGCGTCACCAGGCGCTCGGCTGCGGTATCCAGGGTGGCCTCGGAAAGCAGGCCGTTTTTCACCGCCCAGACGATACGGGCATCGTTGGCCGGGCCGGTATGGGGCATTTCCAGTTCCAGGCCCGCCTCCAGGGCTTTAATCCGATCCACCGTGGCTCCCCAATCCGACATCACCACGCCATCAAAACCCCACTCATCCCGCAGGATATCGGTCAGCAAGCGCTTATTCTGGCTGGCAAATTCACCGGAAACCCGGTTGTAAGCGCACATCATGGTCCAGGGTTTGGCTTTCCGGACAGCTCGTTCAAAACCCGCCAGGTAAATTTCGCGCAAGGTGCGCTCGTCCATCACCGATTCAGCGGTCATGCGCCGTTTTTCCTGGTTATTGGCCGCAAAATGCTTCACGGAAACTCCCACATTTTGGCTTTGTACCCCTTCAATCAGGGCAGCCGCCAGCTCACCAGTGAGATAGGGGTCCTCGCTGATGTATTCAAAATTACGCCCGCACAGTGGGGAACGCTTAATATTGATGCCCGGGCCAAGGATCACGGCCACATTTTCTTGGCGGCATTCTTCCCCCATGGCAGCACCAATTTCACCCAGCAATTCTCGGTCAAAGGAGCAGGCCGTCGCCGCAGAAGTGGGGAAACACACCGCGGGCACGCTTTCATTGATACCCAGGTGATCTGCGCCCACCTTCTGCTTGCGCAATCCGTGCGGACCATCCGTCACCATGATCTCTGGCAGATCCAGGCGTGGGATGCCCTTCAGATACCAGAAGTTTTTTCCCGAACACAGGGCTGCTTTTTCTTCGATGGTCATTTGCGCCACGAGGGCTTTGGCTTTTTCACGGAAATTCATAAAACACTCCTCACTTTATCGTTTGCTTTTTTGGGGGTCGGGAAACCAGGAATGATATCAAGTATAACAGACCCACGGTTACACCTGCCCCGGCCAGGGTATCCGTGGCGAAATGCGCCCCCATCACCACCCGGCTGATCATCACCAGCATAATCCAAATCGCTGCCACACCCGCCAGGAGGAGTTCTCTGCCTTTCAGCTTTGGCAGGAAGGAACATTACTTATCCATCGCAGGAAGCTTCACCGATATCTTCCGAAATTATACATTACAATTTCTTGACAAACGTTTTGGATTATGCTAATGTTTATTCATCAACATAGACGTGTTTCGGGTGGCGGCTGACACTGTTTATGGATATATTTTTTGCTGAAAAAGTGAAACGTTTCACTTCCTGGCTTTTTCCACCGCCTCATCCTGTTCCTTAACCCGCAGCCTCGGCTGCAGCCAATCTCTCATGAGGTCTGTCCCATGAAGTTTCGCAATCGGTATGGTTATTTTTCAGATGATGGCAGGGAATACACGGTTACGACTCCCCTCACCCCCAGACCCTGGGGAAATATCATCAGCAACGGTGATTATGGGATGATGGTCTCGCAAACCGGCTCCGGCTATAGCTGGCGCGGCAACGCCGGGCAGAACCGCATCACCCGTTCGTTTCAAGATTTGATCAAAGATAACTGGGGGAAATACTTCTACATTCGGGACCTGAAGCGTAATATCTTTTGGTCGGCAGCTTACAAACCCGTGATGCACCCTGCTGACGACTTTTCCGTGGTACACGGAATTGGATACTCCAAGTTTAACCAGCGCATCCAGGAAATTGAAAGCGAATTGACGGTCTTTGTGGCCCCCCACGACCCGCTGGAAATCTTCCAACTGCGATTAACCAACCAAAGTATAGAGACGCGCGAGCTGGATGTCACCTCCTATGCCGAGTGGCTGCTCGGCTTCGCCCCGGATGAACACCGCGAGTTCCACAAATTGTTCATCGAAACCTCCGCAGATCCGGCCTTATCGGCCGTTTTTGCCCGCAAATGCCTGTGGGGCTTTCCGGATGAGAAAGGCCGCCACAACAATACGGATTGGGCCTACACCGCCTGGATGGCCGTCAGTGAGCCGTTGAAATCCTTTGATTGCGACAAAGAATCCTTCCTCGGCATGTACCGCAACGATGACAACCCGCAAGCCATGAGCGATCCGCTCCTCGCGGGCCGCAGCGGGCGCTTCACGGATGCCATCGCCGCGTTGCAAGTGGCAGTGACCCTGGAACCCGGCGAAACGAAGACGCTGGTGTTCACCCTCGGCGCGGCCGAAGATGGGCAGGAAGATGCCGCCGAATTGATCCGCCGCTACACCAGCCTGGAAAAAAGTGAACAGGCCTTCCAGGAGTTGCACGATTTTTGGGCGCGCTTTATTGATACCGAAAGCGTTGAAACCCCGGATGACGCCTTTAACTTCATGACCAACACCTGGTTGAAATACCAGTCCATCTCCTGCCGCTTGTGGGGAAAATCCGCCCTCTACCAGGTCTCCGCGGGTATCGGCTTCCGGGATCAACTACAAGACAGCCAGATCTTCCTGGTCAGCGAGCCAGAATTCGCCCGTAAGCAGCTCCTGCTGCATGCCCGCCAGCAATTCATTGAAGGCGATGTGCTGCACTGGTGGTTTTCGATGCGCGGCGGCGGCCCCCGCACCAACTGTTCCGATGATTTGTTGTGGCTGCCCTTCATCCTGGATGCCTACATTAAAGAAACCAACGACTTCAGCATCCTGGATGAATCCGTTCCCTACCTCAACGCTCCGGCAGAGCCTTTCTACGAGCATTGCAAGCGGGCCATTGAACGCTCCTTCTCTCGCTTCTCGCCGCGCGGGGTACCCCTGATGGGCGACCACGATTGGAACGATGGCCTCAGCGCGGTCGGAACCCTGCTGAAAGGTGAAAGTTTTTGGGTCGGGGAATTTTTATACCTGATCCTTGAAACCTTCATCCCGCTGGCCCGCCGGCGCGGCGATGAAGGCTTTGCCAGCCGTTGCGAAGATGTGCGCCAGAGCCTGAAGGATTCGGTCAACCGCTTTGGCTGGGATGGCGAATGGTATTTGCAGGCCACCACCGATGACGGCCTGTTGCTCGGTTCCCACGAGAATACGGAAGGCAAAATTTTCCTCATGCCCAACAACTGGGCGGTGATCAGTGGAATTGCGGATGCACACCGGGCCGCAACCGCCATGGATGCTGTGACCCAATACCTTTTGAAGGACTACGGAACCTTGTTGAATTTCCCGGCCTTCACCCAACCCCGGCCCGATGTGGGCTATGTGACCCGGTACGCCCCCGGCCTGCGGGAGAATGGCGGGGTTTACACACACGCCGCCACCTGGTCAGTGTGGGCCTACACCCTGGTGGATGAGCCCGAACGGGCCTATGAAGCCTACCGCAAAATCTGCCCGCCCAACCGGAGTATGGATATTGACACCTACAAAGCGGAACCTTACGTCACGCCCGGCAATATAGATGGGCCGCTCTCCGAGTATTATGGCCGCGGCGGCTGGACGTGGTACACGGGTTCCTCCCAATGGCTGCACCGGGTGGCCACCCACTGGATCCTTGGCATCCGGCCACAGGCCGATGGCTTGCTGGTGGATCCCTCCATTCCGGCGGAATGGCCCGGTTTTCGGCTGACGCGCCAGTTCCGCAACGCCACTTACCACATCCAGGTCCATAACCCTCACCACGTGCATAAGGGAGTCCACTCCCTGCAAGTGGATGGACAGGCCCATGCCGGCAATCTCATCCCGGATTTCTCTGATGGCAGAGAACACCACGTCGAGGTCACCTTGGGAGCAGCCGAATCCGCCCACAGTAATCCCACTTCCACAAAAGGAGGTTCATTGGATTGAAGAAGAAAACACCCTGTCTGTCACTCACAAGCCTAACCAAATCTTTACGAGGAGATAAGAAATGAAAGAGCATCGAAAATTGACCATTCTTTTGGTCGCCGCGTTACTTCTGGCCAGCCTGGCCGGTTGTGCTCAAACCTCCACAGCCGAACCCACCGTTGCGCCGACTGACAAACCCGCCATGCCAACCGATATGCCCAAGCCCACGGATACCGCCGTGCCCGAGCCTACCGCCACCATGGCCCCTGAACCGGTAACCCTGCGTTACGCCAACTGGAACCTGGGCACCGAGGAAGAGAACAACATTCAGCGCCAGCTCGTCAAAGCCTACACCGACATGCACCCGAACGTCACCATCGAGTTTGTGGATATGTCCGGTGAAGGCGGCTGGGAAGCCCTGCTGACCGGTTATGCGGCCAAGGGCGAATTGCCGGATGTCTTCATGGCCAACAATGTGCCGTTGTATGTACAGAACGGCTGGGTGGCTGATCTCTCCGAATTCACCGCCAATGACCCGGATTGGAAGGACGTTCCTCAGGCGTTGAAAGATTCCTTCACCTATGGCGGCAAAGTGCTCGGCTTGCCGGCTGCCCAGTTCGTGATGGGCTACTTCGTCAACAAAGACCTGTACGACGCCGCCAACCTGGATGTGCCGGAATATGGCTTCACCGTGGATGAGTGGTTCGACGCCGTCACCGCCCTGAACAATGTCCCCAAGGGGGTCCTCGGCCTGGATGAGCAGGAATTCGTCAATGGTTGGTACGCCAACGCCATTAATCCAGACCTCAAATGGTTCAGCTATGACGGCGAGAAGATGAACTACAATTCCGCCGCCTTCAAAGAGGCCGTTGCCAAGACCGGCGAAATGAAACCCTACACCTGGCAGGGCCTCTCCGATGAGCAGAAAGCCAACTTCAAATCCGTCGGTCCCTGGGAGCTGTTCCTGAACCAGGAAGTCGGCATGCGCTGGGATGCCTCCTGGGCCGTACCGGCCTACGTCCAGAACGCCACCTTTGACTGGGACTTCATCGGCGTCCCCGGCGGCAACCAGGCCCTCGTCTTCGATGTGATGGTTGTCTCCAAGACGACCGAGAACCTGGAAGCAGCCTATGACTTCGCCAAGTGGATGACCTTCTCCAAAGAAGGCTACATGAAAGAAGCCGAGCTGGCCCGAGCTGCGGGTTCCGCCCCCAAGATTCCGGTTTCGATTGATGAAGCCTCGCTCGCCCTCTACAAAGAATTCGTGGACAAGCCCGGCCTGCTGATGGCGCTGGATAACCTCGATAACAGCATGGTCGAATCGCTGGCCAAGATCGTCCCCGGCTACATCAATGCCCGCTGGGAAGGCAAACCCGGCATTGATATCGGTGATGACAAGGACGTGAACATGTGGTTCATGTTCAACTTCGCCAATGACGGCCGCTACAAATATGAAGATTACGCCGCCAAGCTGGAAGAATTTGCCAACAAGATCCTGGCAGATGCTGCCGCCGAGATGAACAAGTAATTTGCTGTTTTGAGAAGGGCGTTGTGGAAACACAACGCCCTTCTTCCCGGCCCTCCTCGGGCAGGGTGCGTTTTTCCCGTTTCGTTTTTCATCCCAAGCTGCCGGCTTGGCCTCCCTTCTTCCAGGCGCCATCTTCCCAGGCCAACCAAATTGGAGTTCCCAGTGAAGGTTTCCCAATTCTTCCGGCTCTTCGCACTTATCCTGATTATTTTTTCAGTCGTGCCCTCTGCGGCTGGCTCTTCCCTGGAATACTCCCCTGCTCCGGGCGGCGGTTGGGCCGGGGCAATCCTGCAGCAAGACGGTGGCGGCGAAGGGATCGAAATCCGGGCGGATACCCTCGGCCTGCCACTGGCCACCCACGAAGTTGCCGCCCTCTACCCCAAGCCGAGTGTTTTTCTGCGGCCGGGGGATCAAATCCGCTTTATGATTGAGATTGAAACAGAGGGAGATTACAACATCTCCTTCGATATGGCTGCCACCGAGTCCTACATCAATCCGCCCGAAGCCCAATTAACCCTGGATGGCCGGGTTCCCACGCTGGATGCGCAGCGGATTGTCTTCCCGATCTTCTATCAAAACACCCGCGACACCTTCCCGCTGGACCGCTACGGAAATGATGCCCTGATCCGCCAGGAGCGCCTGTTCCGCTGGGAAAATGTTCCCCTGCGGGATGTGAATTTCAGCCAGAAATATCCCACCCCGCTCCACCTCACCTCCGGCCCGCACGAATTTGGATTGCAAGTGGTCAAGGAAAGCCTGCTGCTGGGCAGTATTTACCTGTCCCTTGCCAGCACCTACCCCTCTTATGCGCAATACTTGCAAGACAAACCGGCCCCTGCCGTCCCAGGCGTCTTCATCGAGATGGAGGCCGAATTCCCCGCCTACAAGAATGATACCTCCATCCGACCGGTGAACAGCCGCAGCCTCGAGGTCTCTCCCTACGACACATACAAACTGTTGCTCAACACCCTTGGCGGGGAAAGCTGGATTCGCAGCGGTACGACGGTGTATTACGAATTCGAAGCACCCGCCGATGGCATGTATAACATCACCCTGCGCTACTTGCAAAATTTCAAGAACAATTTCACCGTCTTCCGCAAAATCACCCTCAATGGCGAGGTGCTCTTCGATGAATTGAGCGCCGTTCCATTCCCCTCATCCACCCGCTGGCAAAACTTCACCCTCGGGGGCGCAGAACCTTTCAATATTTACCTGCAAAAAGGCCGTCACGTACTGGGCATAGAAGCCACGGATGCCCCCTACCGCCCGGCGATCGAAAAAGTAAAAAAAGTACTGGTGGATATCAACACCCTGGCCCTGGAGATTAAGAAATTAACCGGCAACCAGAGTGACCCCTTCAAAGAGTGGGTGATTTCGGATTACATCCCGGATATCAGAGAGCGATTGCTGGCGATCGCGGCCGACCTGGAAGCTGACCTGGCCTTGCTGAAGACCATCAACCGCGAGGGCGGCTCGCAGGAAAT
>CALESS010000045.1 GCA_937907495.1 uncultured Anaerolineaceae bacterium | reverse complement strand
AGCGGGCCAATGCCGCCAAAGTAGCCCTGGAAACTGCCTTTGCCGGGCGGGCAGCCCAGATTCAACAGGCCGCCCTCGAGCAGGCTTTAATCACGGAGCGGGTGGATGTCACCCTGCCCGGCCGCAAGCCCTCGCAAGGGCGCCTGCACCCCGCCACCCAGACCCTGCGCATGCTCTACAAAGTCTTTGGCGAGATGGGTTTCCAGGTCTACCGGGCGCCGGATGTGGAGACGGACGAAAACAACTTCACCCTGCTCAACATCCCCGAGCATCACCCGGCGCGGGATATGTGGGATACCTTCCACACCACCGATCCCGGCGTGATTCTGCGCACCCACACCTCCCCCGGTCAAATCCGGGTGATGCGGGAACGCCACCCCGAGCCCATCCGCGTGATTTTGCCGGGTATGGTTTACCGCTACGAACAGATGAACGCCACTCACGAGATTCAATTCAACCAGTTGGAACTGCTGGTGGTGGGCAAGGGCATCACCTTTGGCGACCTGAAAGGCACGCTGAACGATTTTGCCCGCCGCATGTTCGGCCAGGATGTGCGCACCCGCCTGCGCCCTTCGTTCTTCCCCTTTACCGAGCCTTCGGCGGAGATGGATGTGGAGTGCTTCGTCTGCCGCGGCAAGGGCTGCAACGTCTGCCATGGCGGCGGCTGGCTGGAGATTATGGGCTGCGGCATGATTCACCCCACCGTGCTGGAAAACGGCGGCTACGACCCGCACTTGTTCAGCGGCTTTGCCGCCGGCATCGGCCCGGAACGGGTGGCCCTGCTGCGCCACCGCATCAACGACATCCGCTACTTCTGGGGAAACGACATTCGTTTCCTGGAGCAATTCTAAAAGCCCGCATCCCCCTGCCCTCGCCCCCGGGAAGAGGAAGGAAGATGGATTCAGATAACGAAAACCTGCACCCTGCGGGTTCAGTGGTAAAAAAATAATAAGGAGATCGTCCATGAAGGTACCGCTTTCGTGGTTGAAAGAATATATCGAGATTGACCTGCCCCTGCTGGAGCTGGCCCATGTCTTGACCATGGCCGGCCTGGAGGTGGAGGATATTCAAATCATCGGCCTGCCCGCCCCCCAGGGGGAGAGCTTTGGCTTCAATTACCGCGGCATCAGTTGGGACCCGGAGACGATCGTGGTCGCCCGCATTGACGAAGTGCTGCCGCACCCCAACGCCGACAAGCTGGTGCTCTGCCGCCTGCATGACGGCGCACGAGAGCATATCGTGCTGACCGGAGCGCCAAACCTTTACCCTTACAAGGGCATGGGGCCACTCGCTCAACCCATCATGGTGGCCTATGCCAGAGAGGGGGCACGCATCTACGATGGTCACCAACCCGGTCAGGTGCTCACCACCCTCAAACGGGCTACCATCCGCGGGGTTGAGTCCTACTCCATGGCTTGCTCGGAGAAGGAACTGGGCATCTCCGAGGAGCACGAGGGCGTGATCTTCCT
>CALESS010000044.1 GCA_937907495.1 uncultured Anaerolineaceae bacterium | reverse complement strand
ACGCCGGAAGCCTTGGCGATGTGCGGCTGTTGCGCAAGATACTGGGTGAGCAGCTCGCGGGTGGTGTCAATTGCCCTGTCATGATCCTGATCCACCGAGCAAACCACCAACTGCGGCCTGTCAATCGCATCCAGGGTTCGGCCTGATTTTGCCGCACCCTTTGCCAACAAGTCCAGCGCTCGCAGGTTGTATTCGGGTGGTACACAATAATTCAATACAGCTCCATCGCAAATTTCGCCTGTCAGCTCCATCATTTGATCCCCTGTGGCGCCAATGAAAATGGGCACGTTGCGCGGCTCCCTTCTTCCATGAACCACATCCAGTTCGATACCATCCACATGGATAAACTCACCATGGAAGGTCACCCGCTCCAGGTTTAGTAACCGCTTCATTATCAAGACGGTTTCCTTCATGGCTGTCAGGGGTTTCCGGCGGTCAATTCCCACATTCCGTGCCAACGGGTCCCACCAGGCACCAATGCCGCAAATGATGCGGTCCGGGGCCAGGTCATCCAACGTCAGGTAAGTGGCAGCCAATAGCCCGATATTCCGCGTCCAATTATTAATGACCCCCGAACCGATCTTAATGCGATTGGTCACAGCCGCGTACGCAGCCATTGGAACGATTGCATCCCGAACCAGGCGGCTTTCGGCCTGCCAGACTGCTTCAAACCCCTTTTCCTCGGCGTAACGGACGTAATCCAACCCGTCACGCAGATCATGGGCATCTTGCAAATACAGGGCAACTCGTGGAAACATGGGAACCTCCGGCAAAATGGGATTGATTTATTCGTTGATCAATGATTTTTCCATTACTTTTAGCATTTCCAAATCTTCAGGAATATCCAGATCCAAACCAAAAGCAGGCAATCTGCAAACGGTATGGCGGATACCGAACATTTCTGCCTGGTGTAAATGTCTCAGAAATGAACCCGGCCCATAGGAGTACTCAATCAACCCCGGTGGACTGAGGAACAAGGCGTTCGTCCCATCATCCCGCCGGTCTGGGGCAATGACCATCTCCGGTGGTTTGCCAATGTGAGAGAGGAACACAGCCAGGTCGGCTGAAGAAATTAATGGCAAATCTGCAGGCAGGATCAGAACACCCTGGGCTGCATACGCTTGAACTACAATGGTTGCCCTGCGAATCGCGGTATTTAGTTCGGGGCTTCCATCCTCTTGAACCGTTCGTGCTTTGTTCGCCCTCGCCAACGATAAAGCAGAAGGATCTCTGCTAATAACCAATGTTGCTTCGATTTCTGGAACTTCTTTAAGCACCTTTAAGGTGTTATTTAACATGCTGTAATTCAGTAAAGCTCTCTCATCTTCCGATAATACACCTGCCAGCCTGGATTTGCCCCGGCGTAATGGCTTGACCGGTACAATTGCCCAAACACCCATTCAGCATTCTCCCAATAATCTCGCGGTATAAAATTGCAATACTTCTCTGGCTAATCGCCCACGATCAGGAACATCTTTCATAATTGTGTCGGTGATCAAAGTCATTATACCCCAGCCGTTCATTTGCGAGGCCTGGTCGGCATCCACCTGATCAACCACCAGCGCGGAGATCAGCCCGCGGTAGGTCTCAGCAACGGCCAGAGCGGATGGAGAAAATCCTAATTCTGCATACATTTTTGCCGCCGGTCCCTTCACCGCCCGTCCGCCGATAATGGGAGAGATCGCGATGATCCTCTTGTCTGCCAGATTTTCACGCATCCCCGGCACACCCAGAATGGGTTGAATGCTAACCCATGGATTGGAAGGGCAAATAATTACCAGCTCCGCCTCGTGGATTGCCTCCAAAACGCCATCCGCCGGTTTGGCGTCTTCCATCCCATCAAAACGAAACCCTTCCACGGCCGGTTCGCATTTCAAGTGAACAAAGTAGTCCTGGAAGGATAACGTTCGCCCATCTTGGGTCAGGATGATGGTAGGTACTCGATCATCCGTCATCGGAAGGATACGGTTCTGAATTCCCCAGGCCTGGCAAAATCTTCGGGTGATCTGGCTGAGCGCTGCTCCTTCTTTGAGATAGAACGACCGCATGATATGCGTTGCCAGATCCAGGTCACCCAAATTAAACCAATCCGGGCCGCCCAGGGTGCGAATTTCCGCTAAAACCCGCCAGCTTTCATCATTGCGCCCCCAGCCTGTATCGGGGTTGGCAATCCCCGCCAGGGTATAACACACCGTATCTAAATCTGGAGAAATAAATAATCCGAATTGCTCAAAATCGTCTCCCGTGTTCACAACCACGGTAAGTTCTTCAGGCTGTAGAATCTGGGCCAATCCATGCGCAAACTTGGCCCCGCCTACACCGCCTGCCAGAGCAACAACCTTCATTTCTCCACCCTCCGCAATGGCAAATTCAGGGCTATACCTGCTTCGCCGTCCTTCTGATAGAGAACTGCCAGGTTATCAATCGCTATTTCACATTCCCAGGGTTCGCTGGCCATAGCCTCAACCATCAGGGATAATTTGGGAGACAGGATCGGATCATAAGCCAGGGTCAGGTGGGGAATCCAACGTTCAGGAGAATAATAAGCACTTAATTCAAACCCATGAATAGAACAGGTTCTCCAAATTTTTTCATGGAGAAGGTTCATTTTTTTGCTTCGAACAATGCTCAAGTAAAGCACAGGTTGTATGCCCGGAAAAATTCCCAAACCCGCGATATGGATGGAAAATGGCTCTGTCTCCAGCGCAACCCGTTGCAAATCTTCTGCAAGTTGCTCCAATTGATAATTGACGGCCACCTGCCAGGAAAAATGCGGAAATTCTGGAGCAGTAAACCCAAAATTCTGCACCATATCACTTGCCCGGTTCCAAATCAACCGTGCTGCCTGATTATTCTCAATATTCAGCAGAGAAACGATGCCAAAGGCTTGTCTAATCATAGGTCACCGAAACATATCCTGGTCATGTGGGCGGAGCAGTTCTCTCAATGAGCTCTCCCGCAAAGGATAAGGAAAACCTCGCACGTGAACAACCGGTGTGCCTTCATCCGCCTGCCCCATCACCAGCGATGCCGCCGCCGCCAATTCATCCGCAGCGCCCACCGTGGTGATTTGCAACTTATACCCGAATAAATCTGGTTCCCCGCGAAGATCTACCAGCCCTGGAACTCCCGAAAGCCCAATTGCCGCGCCGACGGTTCCCAATCGCCAGGCCCTTCCATGAGAATCAATAATCAATATTCCGATGTTAATTTTTAATTGATCGTATATGGCTATACGCATTATTCTGGCGGTCTCATCCGGGTTTTCTGGCAGCAATAAAACCCAATCTTCCGCATTGCCATAAAGGCTATCTACGTTGGAATGATCAATCCCTGCGCTGGCGCACACAAACCCCAGCCGGTGCTCCACGATGATACTTCCCGGACGAACCCGCAGCACCTGGCTGCTCTCCCGCAAAATCAGTTCCACAATCCGCTCATCCTTGCCAGATTTTTCCGCCAGATCCTGGGCCTTCTCAGAGGGCTGAATGGTATTTAAATCAACATACCTGCCCTCGGCCTTGGATACGATTTTCTGCGCCAGCACAAGGACGTCTCCATCTTGTAATTCGATGCGGGCATCGTTCAGGCAGGCCAGGATGATTCTACACAGGTCATCCCCGGCCCGGATGATTGGAATCCCCGGCACAGGTGTCAGAGTTAATGTCATTCCTCATCCTGCCGCGGCACTCCCGTGATTCGAATCCCCGCCGAGGCCACCCCGAATTGCTTGTTGATGTTGATTAGAATGGAGGTCATCCCTTCAACCACCATGGAGTTTTCAAGTACGCCTGCATCCCATCCGACCAATCCGGCAGCTTTTACAAGTTCCAAAACCACTGCTCGGGCAGCTTTACCGCTCCCGCAAACCAATACATCACACTGGACGGGGCTGTCATGTAATAAATGCTCGTAACTGACATTCTGGAATGCCGCCACGACTTGCACATTTTCTCCCAAGATTTTCTGCGCTTCCAGGCTGGCGCTTCCGCTTTCCGGCATTTGAACTTTGGTAACTTTGGGGGGCACCAGCGGCACCGTGACATCTATAAATATCTTCCCCTGGACAAACGGGCGGATGGCTTCCAGCATGACCTTATGGACACTGAAAGGAACGGTTAGCACCACCAGATCCGCTTTTTCGGCTGCAAATTCATTGGTCATTCCTAGGATCGAACAAGCTCCTCCTGTTAACTCATTCAGATCCGCGGCTGCCGCCTCCGCTTTTTCTATCTGTCTGGAGCCGATCAGAATGGCATACCCGGCTTTCGCCCACCGGTATGCCAGCCCTTTGCCTTCCTTCCCCGTCCCACCCAGGATGGCAATTGTCTTCGGTAATACGATTCCACTATCTTCTGTCACGGGTTCCCTCCTGCAAATTAAAATTGTGCTTCGTATCTCTCCCAAACGCCCGGCGCCAGCGCCCTGGCTTCACTCGTTAATTTTTCCACATCAATTGTAGTCAATTGCCGGTCATTCATCAAAATATTACCATTGACAATCGTTGTGGTGATCATGCTCTCACTAAAACCAAAGACGATTTGCCAGGGTAAATTTCCCGGCGTCAGGGGGGTGAATGGGTGATAATCCACAAAAATCAAGTCTGCCGCGGCACCCGGTGCGATGATTCCTACCGGGGCGCAGTCAAAGATCGCTTCCACCAATGCGCGGTTGTTATCCACTGCCATCCGGGCGATCATATCAGCCGGCATCCAGCGTGGATCCCCATTCAACAACTTGTGAGCCAGGTAAGCGGCTTTCCATTCATCCCACATGGTATTGGAAAAACCATCATTCCCCAATCCAACCCGGATTCCCATACGCAGCATATCGCTGACGCGAGGCAAACCAACTGCATTGTTCATATTGGAGCGCGGTTGATGCGTCACCCAGGTACGGGTATCCGCCAGGATCTCCATTTCATGCGCATCCACATGTACAGCATGTACAACAATAGTCTTTTCACCCAATATCCCATGCTTTTCCAGCCGGTCTACGACCCGCAAACCGCTCTTCTCAAGGCTGTCATATTCATCTACAGGATGTTCGGCAACATGCACATGGAATCCAAGACCTTCGGGCAGTGCGTTTCTACATTCCTCTAGCGTTTCATCACTTAATGTAAGGCTGGCATGCAAGCCAAACATGGCAGAGAGGCAACCGCCTGCGTTATTCGTTCTTACTGCATTTGCAAACCGTAGATTCTCCCGAATACCCGCTTTTGCGCCATCCCTCCCATTGCGGTCTGTAACCTCATAACTCAACGATGCCCGCAGACCAGCTTTCAATACCGTCTCCGCAATTATATCTAGTGAGCCATCAATACAATTGGGAGATGCGTGATGATCAATAAGCGTTGTCGTACCATGCTGGATGGCATCAAT
>CALESS010000043.1 GCA_937907495.1 uncultured Anaerolineaceae bacterium | reverse complement strand
TGGCCCGGTCAGTAAGGTCAGACCGATGCAGACTACGGCAAGCAGCAGCGCCCCTATTAGATGTTTAAGATGAAATGGTGATCCCTTCATAAGTCATTCTCCAGGGTGGATTTTGGGGGATTGGTGAAAAATGGATGATTCTGGCATTAATTATACCTTAGAGAGGAAAGGGGATTTGTCAGAAAATCGCCGATAAATGTCACAATTTTCACAAACGGGATGTTTTTGGTCAACAAATCACCCCTGCGGAAAGCAACCGGCAGGGGTGAAAGTTTTGCAATGCCGTGGATTACTTTTCCAGGGCGCCGTCCAATATCCACTGGCGGATCAGGTCCAGCTCGGCAGCCGAGAATTGGCCAAAATGAGGCTGATCCCCCATTTGCACCTGGATCAGGAGGCTGTTTTGCGGGTCACCGGGGATGACCACCGGGCCGGTTTCACCGCCGGCCATCAGGCTGGTGTAATCCAGCACATTCAGGCCTTTCATGGCGTTGGTGCCATGGCAAGATGCGCAACGCGTTTTGAATAGACCGGCCACCTGTTCAAAGGTAGTGGGGGTACCCGCCGGGGGAGGGGTGATTTCGGGCAGTGGCTCTGGGGTGGGCAGGACAATGGTGCCCAGGATTTCGCGCAGGGCAGGGGCATCGAAGCCGGCAAACTCCCAGCGGGCGCCATGGCAGGCGCTGTTGGAGCAGAAGGAGGTGTTGCTGGCGCCGCCCGGATCCTCCACCGTGTGGCAGCCCTGGCACGAGATGTCAAAAATATCCCGATGCAGTGCGATCCAGTTCGAGTTCTGGTGGGATTCAGGTTCGAAACCCTTGCTGAGTTCCAGGTTGGCGGTCAATTGGTTGGCGGCAGAAACGACCGGGATGGAGTGGCAGATATTGCACTCCAGGCGGATGGAATCATTCTCCGGGCTGAGGTGCTTGCCATCATGGCAGCGGAAGCAGCCGGGGGTATCTTTGTGGGCCATGTTATCCGGGTGAGTGGTCCAGTTCATTTTTTGGTCAATGAAGTTGGTGCGCTGCCAGGCGGATTGAATGGCTTGCACCGCCTGGGTCACCAGTTGTGGATTTTGTTGGGCGAATTCCGGCTGCTGTGTGTTGTAGTATGTGCCCAGCCCGGCGATGGCATCCAGGGCGGCCTGTTCAGTTTCGTAGCTGGCGCTCAAGAGTTCGGTGCCTTTTTGCTTGATGAAGGGCAGTTCGGCGGAAACCAGGCCGCGGCTGAGGAGTTCATCCATGGTGGCCTGGGGGGATTCGATGGCGTGGGCGGTGCGGTTATGGCAGGAAATACAATCCATGGTGGTGAGCGGAATGGATTGGAAGGACTCCCGGGTGTAGCCCTTGTTCAGATCCATGTATTCGGTGACGGTGCCATCGGTGCGGGTGACCTTGACGTAGGGGATCACCTGGTCGCGGTCATCGGAGGCCCAATATTCCACCGTATTTTCCACGTGCCAGTGGATGCCATAGCCCAGTCCTTCGCGTTCCGTTCCCCCGCCGGTCTTGACGACCAGGAAAGTGGAAGTGGGGGTGTTGGCGACATCTTCGGCAAAGCGTTGAATCTCCACCAGGGTGTCGTTGGCGAAGACCTCGGGTTTGTGACAATTCTCGCAGGCTTCACGGGCGGGGGCCATATTTTCGGCAATGATGGGGTAATGGTAATTATTCAGCACCATGGCGGAGCCTGTCTGCCAGGAGTAGCGGATTTTCCGAGGGATGAGGACAAACAGGCGGTCCCGGCCCATGTGGCAATCTTCGCACAGCACATTGGTGTGCTCGGAGTGCTGGTAGGTGACATATTGCGGGGGCATGGTGTGGCAGGTGAGGCCGCAGAAGGAAGGGGAGTTGGTCTCCTCCCAGGCGGCATTGCCCGCCAGCCAGATGCCAATCATCAGGACGGCCACGGTCAGCAGGGGCAGGATGCGGATGAAGGTTCTTTTATCTGCCGGGGGGAGGAAGAAATCGCGGATGGAACGGAAGAATCGCTTCATGGGGGCACCTCAGGGGTAGAGTGAAAAGCGAGTTAATGGATAGATTAACTCTAATCTTATCTTAATCCGGGGGAATATGTAAAGGTCTGGGAAAAATTGTGCCGCGGGTGGGGCAGGGGAGGCCAGGAGCGGTGCGTGGACGCAGGATGTCCAATGATAAAGCCCCGGGAGATTTCCCGGGGCTTTGGACTGCAATTGGGTTAAGAGGCTTTTATGGCCGGGTGAGGCCGGAGACGTTGCCACCCAGATCTTGGATGGAATCGTACAGGCCCTGGGCCACATAGGTGAAGTTGTGGATGGCCGCGCCGCTGTCTTTCAGGCTGTACTGATAGTTGTACGCAGCCTTGAGCAGGCGGGGGGTCCAGGAGGCAAAGCGCACCGCGGCGCCCTTGTCGTCTTTGTCGGCTTCGCCGTTCTTATCGGCATCCGCGAAGAAGTAGGGGTAGCTGTGGGCGTCATAAAAGAGCGTGGTGCCGGCTTTGGTTTCGGAATACTTCAGCATTTCGGCATAGAGCGCTTCCTGCAGGCCTTCCAACTCACCGACCAGGCCTTCGGTCACATCGCCATCACCGTCGTAATCGGCGGTGCTGGTCAGGCGGATGGCAGCCGGGTCAGAGGTGTTATGGCAGCCAGCACAAGCCTGGACTTTGACTTCGAGGGCATGGGCATCGTGGCAGGAGGTGCAGGTTTCAAAACCGGCGGCATGCATGAAGCGACCGGCGTATTCCTTGCCTTCATACTGGAAGATACCCTGGGCTTCTGAGCCGAAGATGGTGGCGCCAGCCGCAAAGTAGTGGACGTTCTTGAAGCTGATGCTCTTGTCCACCGTATCCAGTTCTTTGGTACCGAGGTAGCGGCTTACCGTGACCGAGGATTCGCGTCCCTGGTGGCAGGCGAGGCACAGGTTGGAGGGATCTTCAATATTCTTGCCATCGGCATCCTTGGCGAAGCTCAGGCTCTTGCCATTGGGGAAGGCAACCTGGGCAAACGCATAGCGGGCCGGCCAGTTGTTGTGGTCGTGGCAGGTGTAGCAGGTGAAGCCGTTGGAGGAAGGCTGGTTGCCAATGCCGGTGGTGGTGGA
>CALESS010000042.1 GCA_937907495.1 uncultured Anaerolineaceae bacterium | reverse complement strand
AGCAGCCCCCGCCGAGGCAGCCGAAGAAACCCCGGTCGAAGACCTCCCCGAATGGTTTACGGAAGTTACCCCCGCAATTGTTCCGGACGGATCGCAAGATTTCACCCAGGAAGTGGAAGAGGACAGTCCGCTGATGGATGAGGCAATCCCTGCCGATCTGCCGGAATGGCTGACAGATATCGAATCCACTCTCCCGCCAGCCGCCGAAAGCGAGGCGGACGCCCCGGCTATGGATTTCGCCGCCACCCATGATGAGATCATCAGTTCACCCTCCGCGGAAGGGATGGAAGAGGACGGAGAAGCGGAAGCACCAACTTCTGAATCCTCCGGCGAAGAAATAGAATCCCTGGAGCCTGAAATTCCAGAACAGATCGGTGAGCCCCTCCTCTCCATGGAACAATTGGAACAGGAAACCCAAGCGCCCACCCAACCGGTTAACGTGGTTCGCCAGCCGGATCTGGAACCTGAACCCGAGCCTGTGGAAGCCGAAGAACCCTCTCCACTCGCAGATGTTGAGCTTCCCTCTTTAACCTCCGAAGAAACAGTTGGAATCAGTGAAACCGAGGCCGAACAGGCGGATGATCTGCTTCCTTCTGAAACGGAAGAGTTCGAGGAAATCCTCCAGGTCGATTCCGAGGTGATGGATAGAATGGAAAGTCACCCGACAGAGCAAACTCCACCGGTCTCTGCCCCTCTCTCCACCGAAATGCCGGATGACCTCGAAGCCGCTCTGGCCTGGATGGAAGCTCTTGCCGCCCGCCAGGGAGCGATCGAAGGTACACTTTCCGCTGCCAAAGACGAACTTTCCACTGAAATGCCAGATTGGCTGCAACGCGAAGTAGAAAACGCCCCCGAACAGCCTCCCCTGCCAGCCGATGTGGAGAATGCACCCCCTGCGGTTGCTGAAGAGTCAGTATTGCAATCCGAATCCACGGATGAAGCAGACCTGGACTCGTTAGAACCGGCGGTTGAAATCTCTCAATTCACGGAAGAAGAGACTTCCATCGAAATTGAGACTTCCCTTCCAACCATCGAACCACCGGTGATGGAGATGGCGGAGACAGCCGAAAACGAGGAAATTGAACCGGAACCCGCCCCCCAACCGCAAGTGGAAACCCCTGGCATGCAGGCACCGGAAGCCCCTTCTGAGATTCTCCCGGATTCATCCCTGGAAGAAGAGCAGCCTGAACTGACGGAAGTTGAACTCCCGGATTGGCTGAAAGGCATTGATCAAACCACCCCCGAACCTGCACTCGGCCTGGAGACCGGTGATGCCCGTTGGGTACGCGAAGAAATTGAAGAAATCCCCCTCACGGAAACCACTGAACCTCCCTCAGAACCAGCCTTCACGCCCTCCCCCACCAGGGATGAGGAGTTGGAAGCCTCGCAAGTACCTGAAGCTGGCGAACCATTACTGCCGGAACCGGAAATCCCTCAAACGCCCCCGGCAAGAGATGGTTGGGAAACCAGTCCCTCTCCCTGGGAAACATTGCAGAAAGCTCAGAAAGATTTGCGCCGCCGCGACTTGGAATCCGCCGCCGCCGAATACGAGCAGTTGGTTGCCTCCGGTGACCTCTTGGAAGAAACCATCCACGATCTTCGGGAGGCAATTGACCGCCACCCCATGCAGATCGAACTGTACCAGGTACTGGGTGATGCTTATCTGCGCAACAATCAGCTTCAAGCCGCCATTGATGCCTATACGAAAGCTGAGCAATTACTTCGATAACCCTGGAGGAACTTTGGAACGCACATTTGTCATCATCAAACCGGATGCCGTCCAGCGCGGCCTTGTAGGAGAAATCACCTCCCGCCTTGAAAAGCGCGGCCTGCGGCTGGTGGCTGCAAAATTTATCCGTGTTCCTCGCTCGCTGGCTGAAGCCCATTACGCTGCCCATATCGGGAAGTCGTTCTACATTGGTTTAGTCAATTACATCATCTCGGCGCCCGTCCTGGCGATGGTTTGGGAAGGTCTGGAGGCAATCGCCGCAGTTCGCCAGACCATGGGCAAAACCAATCCCCTGGAGGCCGATCCGGGTACCATCCGCCATGATTTTGCCCTCGGCATCAGCCGAAATTTAACCCACGCTTCCGATTCCCCGGAAACCGCCCGGCAAGAAATTGACCTCTGGTTCAAACCTGAAGAACTGTGTGATTGGGACCGCAGCATAGATCCCTGGATATTTGGGAAAAATTAGCCCTCCGCTGACCCCGCCATGGCACCAGGTTGAATGACGAACCTGGTGCTTATTTTTAATCCCCCTGCCAAATATTTATGATATACTCTCCCTTTAATAAGGTTGACCTTATATTTTTTCCAATCCGGCAGCCTCCATCCAACCACACGAACAGGTGATTATGAGCAGCCAGGCAGTTGAAATGTACATCGGCGCGATCTTTCGCCTCAGAGCATCCCCCTCCACCCCTGTTTCCCTGCGGAAATTGAAGGAATATTTCCAATTCTCCCCGATATCCGTCCACGAGATGATTCAGAAACTGGAAGCACAATCCCTCCTGACCTACCTTCCATACAAAGGCGTTTACCTCACCCCACAAGGTGAGCACCTGGCTGCGTCGCTCATCCGCCGTCACCGCATCTGGGAACGCTTCCTGGTGGATGCGCTTGATTTCTCTCCCAATGAGGTCCATTTGATTGCAGATCAACTGGAACATGCCGCCCCGGAAGAAGTCACCAATCGCATTCTCAACCTGATCGGTGATCCCGAAGCCTGCCCGCACGGTCAAACCATCCCACCCCTCACCACCCCAGCCAAATGACCCTCAATCACTCATCTGAAATCATTCTTCGAGATCTTAAAGTCGGCCAGCAAGGGCATGTTCGCCATCTCAGCGGTGGACATCATCTCGTTCAGCGCCTGCTGGCACTCGGCTTCACTCCCGGTGTACCCATCAAGTTGATCCGTGCCAGTACTCGCGGCCCGGTTTTGGTTTTGGTACGCGGCACCCAAGTTGCCATTGGCCATCATGAGGCTGAAAACATCTTTGTAACCCTTTCCGAAGCCTCCCCAATTGAAACCATCCAACCTGCTCCCCAAATTCAGGTGACCATTGCTCTGGCCGGCCAGCCGAACGTTGGCAAATCTACCATTTTCAATGCCCTCACCGGCCTCAACCAGCACGTTGGCAACTGGACGGGTAAGACTGTCGAGCACAAATCCGGTGATTTCACCTTTGATGCAACCCGCTTCCGCATTGTTGATCTGCCGGGAACTTACAGCCTGACAGCCAATTCGGATGAAGAGCGGATCGCCAGGGATTTCATCCTCAAAGAAAGGCCCGATATTGTGATTGCGGTGGTGGATGCCGCCACCCTGGAACGAAACCTTTACCTGATATCCGAATTGCTGCTCCTGCCCACCCCGGTAATCCTGGCCCTTAACATGATGGATGTCGCCGCCCGCGAAGGAATCCAGGTGGAAGCACACGTCCTCCAAACAGCCCTCGGCATACCGGTCATCCCGATGTCTGCTTCACACGGCAAGGGCGTGCCAGAATTAATTCAAACCGTGAAAAAACTGCTGGCGGGTGAAGTTAACTACACCCCCAACAAGCCGTCCATTCTACCCAGCCATCAAAACGTTCTCCAGCAGGTCCTGGAGCTTGTCTCCCCGTACGTTCCTCCCGTCTACCCGCAAGAATGGGTCAGCCTGAAATTGCTGGAAGGAGACCTGGAGATGATCGAACGGATGAGCCAGGAAATGCCGAAAGAAGAATGGGATAAAACACATGCCCTGCTTTACCAGCATGAGGATGCCATTTTAGATATTGCGGGTGCGCGCTACGAATGGATTGCCCGCATGATCCGGGCCGCGGTTGTCCAACCTTCCATTACACGTGTTGGCCTCACCGCCCGCCTGGATCGTGTCCTCACCCATCCCCTTTGGGGTACGCTCATCCTGGCCGTCATCCTGGGCCTGGTATTTTTCCTCACCTATACCATCGGCTCTCCCATCCAGGCTCTGCTGGCTGGCTGGGTATCACAACTGGCAGATTTACTCCGCACAAGCCTGGTTTCGGCTCCCACCTGGTTGGTGGAATTATTGGCTGGAGGCTTGCTGGGCGGGGTGGGCATGGTTTTAACCTTCCTGCCCATTCTTTTCATCTTCTTTGCCACCCTTGGCTTCTTGGAAGATACTGGTTACCTGGCCCGGGCCGCCTACCTCACGGATCGTTGGATGCACAAAATGGGCTTGCATGGTAAGAGCTTCCTACCAATTCTGCTCGGCTTTGGCTGCAACGTACCAGCCGTCCTTGGCTCCCGGATTATCGAATCCCGCCGTGCCCGCTTGCTCACCATCCTGCTTATTCCCTTCATACCCTGCACCGCCCGGATGGCCGTTATTGCCATCCTTGCGCCTGTTTTCTTCACTCCTGCCGCCGCAGCCTGGGTATCCTGGGGGTTGATCACCGGCAATCTATTGCTGCTGGCCGTTTTCGGTTTGCTCCTGCATAAATTCGCCTTTAAGAACGAGCATACCGCTTTCATTATGGAACTTCCTCTTTACCACATCCCGAATCTTCGCACGATCGGCATGTATGTATGGAATAACCTGGCGGGCTTCCTGGAAAAAGCAGGAAAGGTCATTTTACTCGCCTCCCTGGTGGTCTGGGCTTTGTCCTACTTCCCCGGCGGCAGTATCAACAGTAGTTGGTTGGCTTCGTTTGGTCAATTCATCGAACCCGTAGGTGAGTGGATGGGCATGCCCTGGCCTGCATTGGTAGCCATGCTCACCAGTGTCGTCGCCAAAGAAAATACCATCGCCACTCTCGGCATCCTCTACGGAGATATTTCCGCCACCCTGCCCCTGATCTTCACCACCGCTTCCTCCCTGGCGATGCTCGTGTTCCAGATGCTCTTCATCCCCTGCATTGCCACGGTCGCAGCCATTCGCCAGGAATCTCAATCCTTCAAGTGGACAATTTTCAGCGTGCTCCTCATGCTGGGCTTATCCTTTGGCCTGGCAGTGGTGGTCTATCAAGTCGCCCGCTTGATTTTCCCCGGAGCCTGAAATGTTGCAGAAAATGTTGCTCCTCATCCATTCCCGGAATATCCAGACCCAGCAGGAAATGGCTGCGGCCTTGAACGTCACCCCTGAACTGGTGAGCCTGATGATTCAACAATTGGTCAGTTCGGGTTATCTACAACCCCTATCAGAGTGTGGCATCAGCGACACCCACAATACAAGCTGTGATGCTTGCAGCACCAGGGCCGGGTGCGCCCTCTCCTCGTTGCGCAGCGGCTGGATGCTGACCGAACGCGGAGAAAAGCTCATCGCCTCCAACATCTCTTGACAAATGACATCTGCCGGATATAATCACACTCACTGCGGGTGTAGCCAAGTGGTAAGGCAGTAGCTTCCCAAGCTACCATTCGTCGGTTCGAATCCGATCACCCGCTCCTTTTCCTCACTGGGGCGCCCTGCCGGGCGTCCTCTTTTGTTCTCCCTTTCAGCTAAGTTTAAGATTCCCCGGCCAAAACCTTACAATTCTGTTATCCCCCCCGCTCGATGTATGCGTTTGTAAGGTATTGTCCATAGGGTCGGTATGCTAAAATCACAGCAGGAGATATCC
>CALESS010000041.1 GCA_937907495.1 uncultured Anaerolineaceae bacterium | reverse complement strand
CGCTGACGTTGCAACGGTTGCTGGGGTTACTGTATAGGATGCCTGCGATGGGGTCGTGGTCGGCGCAGGAACAATTTCCCAAATCCCCAATAGCCTGCTGCCCCACAGCCCACCGGCCAGAATTCCGAAAATAATCACCCCCAGGCAACCCAAAGCGAGCGACTTTATCGCTGAAGGCTTTTTGCGTATGGGGATCACGACTTCCGTCTGCGATACTGGTGGAAATTCAATAGCGATCAGCGTGATATTATCGTGACCGCCGCGCTTATTTGCCAGGTCCACCAGGGATTGTACGGCTTCATCCAGGGTGTGGTTTGTAAAGGCGCCGGCAATTTCCTCTGCTTCCACCAGGTCGGTTAACCCATCCGAACACAACACCAACCGGTCACCGGCAAACAACCCCATGCCCTGGTTCTGCATGGCCGGTTCTTCCCGCTCTCCATCCTCCAGCCGCAGGCGAAAATCTGGCACCACCGGTTTGACGGAGCCCAGGTAGCGCCGGATGACATGGGCGTTGGGGTGGTTCTTTACTTCATCCGGCTGCAACAGGCCATAATCCAGTGCTTCCTGCACCCAGGTATGGTCGGTGCTGATCTGGCGGATATGGCCGTTGTGCATCAGATAAATCCGCGAATCCCCCACGGTGACGGTGTATAAGCGGTTGCCGATCAGCCAGATGCAGGCGACGGTGGAGCCCATGCCGTGCCGGTCCGCCTCTTGCTGTGAGGCCGTCAGGATATCCTGGCTGGCTTGCAGCACGCCGGCATGTAGAATGGCGCGCGGCTGCCCGCCATCGCTTTCGGTCACCACCCGGCTCAGGCTTTCCACCGCAATTTCCGCTGCCACTTCCCCGGCCCGGTGCCCGCCGATTCCATCTGCCAGTACGGCTAAAAGTACCGGGGTACCGTCTTTGTCATCCAGCGTGAAGGCTGAAACCCCAAAGCGATCCTCGTTGTTTTTACCGGTCATACCGGCATGGGTCAGGGCTGCCACCGGAAACGGGCTGGCTTTGCTTCGTCTCACAACAGGTTCTCCACCTTGCTTACCTGGATTCTGCGAGCGTGGTCCGGACGGTTGATTTCAAAACGATAATGGATACCGCCCAGTTGAATTAAATCTTCATGCGCTAATTTTACACCGGAATTGTCAATTTTTTGCCAGTTCACCCAGGTTCCAGCCAGGGAATTGCAATCGCACAGGCGGAAATTCGGCCCGGTTTGGATCAATCGGGCGTGCAACCCATCCAGGCTGGGGTGGTCAATCACCACGATGGCCTGGCGGGGGTCACTGCCAAAGGTGATCTCCGGGCGGCTGAGGGCGATGGCGCTGCCCGCCACCGTATGTCCCCCTTCGGAAATCCGCATCAGGCGGGCCGGGGCGGGGGTTCCACCTTGTTGGCGCGGCCAACTGGGAGAGAGGTTTGCGGCGAGCTGTTCGGGGGAGATGGGGCGGGTAGGGGCGGGGATGGAAGCAGAGCGCCTTCCGCGGCGTTTCCGCCGGCTGAGAACCAGGATCAGAATCACCAGGCTTATACCCGTGAGAAGAACCACGCCGGCAATCACCAACCGTTCGAGCGGGATCTGGGCGAGAAGCCCGGAGGATGAGGGGACGGGGACGATGACTTCCACCGGGGTCTGGATGCTGCGGCGGCTCAATCCCAGCGCATCCACCACCTCCACTTGCAACTGGTAGGTGCCAGATTTGCCTGTCTCCGCCAGCGGCCATTCCAGGGGGCCAAACGGGGCCGAGGTTTTCTCATCCACCACCTCCCCATCCACCAGCAGACGGCTGGCGACCAGCGGCCGCGGGTGTCCATCCGGAAACTCAACCACGATGGGGAATTCCAGCCGTTGCGGGGAGAAGACAGCCGTGCCAGATTGCGGGTTGCTCTGCAGAACTTGCACCACCCGGGTAGGTGGGTTCAGGAAAATGGGATTGGGTGCTTGCACCTGCACCTGGAAGGGCAGCCCGGGATCCGGTTTTTCAATCTCGGCATCCAGCGAGACGTGCAAGGTATGGTTGCCGCTGGTGTTGATCTGCGAGGTATAGCTGGCCTGGTATAAATAGCGCAGCGGCTGGAGGTAATCTTCCGGCCCGGGCAGGTCTTCCTTGCCAGTGTAAACGAAGTAATGTCCGCCGGTCTGGCTGGCCAGCTGCAGCAAGACAGCCTCTTCTGCAGGAACAGGAAGGTTGGTCAGGGGAACATACCAGACGAAGACTCGCACTCCCAGGCTGGCGGCGCGGGCAGCCAGGTCTTCCAGGCCGCCCAGGCTGGCAGCCGGCATGGAGGACGTGATATATAAAACCGCTCGTTTCATCTGCGGATTGCGGGGATTGGAAACCAGATCCAGGGATTGGGAAAGGGCGGCCAGGTTGGGTTGT
>CALESS010000040.1 GCA_937907495.1 uncultured Anaerolineaceae bacterium | reverse complement strand
GTTCGGGGTCGCTCCCCATGCGGGGAGCGGGGATTGAAACATTCGGGATGGGGTTACTGACCAGAAATTTACGGGTCGCTCCCCACGCGGGGAGCGGGGATTGAAACGTGTAACGCAAGCTTTTAGCTTGCGTGATCCGAGTCGCTGCCCGCGTGGGGGTAGGGGCGGGGATTGAAACCGGTGGCTGGGCACAATCTCAAGATTGTGTTACATCGCTCCCCGCTTGACAGCAGCCCAAAAGCGGCTGAAAATAGACAGATCGTTCTCACTTCAACCTGAATCGGATAATCTCATGGATCATTTTGCCATCCAAACCCGCAGCCTGACCCGCACCTTCGCCGATGTGCGTGCCGTGGACGGGATCACCTTTGATGTCCCCGCCGGAAGCATTTTTGGCTTTTTAGGCCCCAACGGCTCCGGGAAAACCACCACCATCCGCCTGCTGCTGGGCCTGCTGCTGCCCACCAGCGGCAACGCCAGCGTGCTGGGCTTTGATACCCAGACCCAGGCAGATGAAATCCGACTGAACTGCGGCGCCCTGCTGGAACATACCGGCCTGTACGAGCGCATGACCGCCGAGGACAACCTGGAATTCTACGGCCGCGTCTGGCGCATCCCGGCCGCCCAGCGCAAAGAGCGTATCCAGACCCTGCTGCAATCCCTGGCCTTGTGGGAGCGGCGCAAGGATAACGTCAGCCAGTGGAGCCGCGGCATGAAGCAAAAGCTGGCCGTGGCCCGCGCCCTGCTCCACCAGCCCAAGCTGATCTTCCTGGATGAACCCACCGCCGGGTTGGACCCCGTGGCGGCTGCCGCCCTGCGGGATGACCTGGCCAACCTGGCCCGCCGCCAGGGGGTGACCGTTTTCCTGACCACCCACAACCTCACCGAAGCCGAAAAACTCTGCGACCAGGTGGCGGTGATCCGGGATGGCCGCCTGCTCTCGGTCGGATCGCCGGATACCCTGCGCCTGGCCCGCGGCGGCGGAAAACTGGAGGTGGTTGGGCGGGGCTTTTCAGAAGAGGCCCTCGCCCGCCTGCGTCAACGCCCGGAAGTGGCAGCAGTGGAACAGCACGACCAGCACCTTCTCATCAGCCTGGCCGTAGGAGCAGATTCAGCCCCGCTGGTGCCTTTCCTGGCCGGGTTGGGCGTACAGATTGACGAAGTGCGCAAAGGCGCGGCCAACCTGGAGGAAGTCTTCCTCTCGCTGATGAAGGAGGAACAAGAATGATCGCAGATATTTTCACCCTGATTTGGAAAGAGTGGAAGGAAATCTTCCTGCAACGCTCCAGCAGCCGCACCGGTGTCTTCAACCTGCTATTGGTGGTGGGGGTGGTTGGCATCTTCATCCCGCTGCAATCCGGGCGGGATTGGTTCAACAGCCCGGTGACGATGCTGATCTGGGCCTGGTTGCCGATCTTCCTGGTGTTGGGCATGGTGACCGATGCCTTTGCCGGGGAACGGGAGCGGCATACCCTGGAGACCCTGCTCGCCAGCCGGTTATCGGACAATGCCATTTTGTTCGGCAAGGTTGGGGCTTCGGTTGCCTACGGTTGGAGCATGGCATTGGTGAGCATGTTCCTGGGCGCCATCTCGGTCAACCTGGCACATCCGGGGGCCGGGTTCGCCTTCTACCCACTCGATCGGCTGGTGTTTGGCATGATCCTGGCTTTCCTCGGCTGCCTGATGATCGCCCTGGTAGGCGTGCTGGTTTCCCTGCGCGCCCCCACCGCCCGCTCCGCCTATCAGCAGCTCTCCATTGTGATGCTGGTCCTGTATTTCGTGCCCATTCTGGGTTTACAGCTCCTGCCTGCCAGCTTTACCGGGCCGATTCTGCAATCGCTCGCCGGCATCCGCCTGAATACCGCCCTGCTGGGGTTGACCGGCTTCCTGCTGCTTGCCAACCTGGCCTTGCTGGTGGTTGCTCGCAGCCGCTTCCAACGCGCAAAGCTGATTGAGAACGGGTGAGCCGTTGCACCAGGTGATGAAGAAGGTTGTGGGGCCAACTCGAACAAGGGGTTTAAACCCCTTGTTCGGATAATACCCTTGTTCGGATAATACCCTTGTTCGGATAATACCCTTGTTCAGATAATACCCTTGTTCAGATAATACCCTTGTTCGGATAATACCCTTGTTCGGATAATACCCTTGTTTGGAAAATAAACGAGTGAGAACGTTCGCGATGCATCCCGATGGCTTTTTCGCAGGACAATATGGCAACTGAACCCCTGGACCAAACACCACCCCCCGTCGTCAGCCGCTACCTCGACCAGCTCGATGCGCAGCGCGAAGCTGCCTTTGTTGCCTGCGCCGGGTTGAGCGCAGAGCAAATCTGGCAGCACCCCGCCCCGGGCGAGTGGAGCATCGGGGAAATCCTCAACCACAATTGCCTGGTGCTGGATAGTTTCTTCTCCTTTGCGACCTTTGCCTGGAGATTTTTCAGCTGGTACGGTCGCCGCCGCCGAAATCGCCCCTACGCAACCGAGATTGACGACGTCTACCGCCGTAAAAGCTTCCCCATGTGGGTGGGGTTCCTCTGGACGCCGAAATATAATGCCAGCAAACCGGTCTCTTTGGAGCAACTGAAAACCGAAACCCTCAAAATCCATGTGAAGATGCGGGAATTTTACACCGGCAAGGATGAAGCCCTGCTGGGGAATATTTTCCTGTATGACCCGATGATCGGCGTGTTTAACCTGATCAACACCCTGCAAATAGGCATCTACCACGACCAACTGCATTATGACGATTTGGTCAAACAGGCCCGCGCCCTTAGGCAAAAGCCTTTGACATTCACTATTTAATGTGATACCATCCCAGAACATAGCCTTACAAAGGCGCTCTTATCCAGAGAGGCGGAGGGACCGGCCCGATGAAGCCTCGGCAACCAGGGTGATTCCCATCTTACCCAAGGTGCCAATTCCGGCAGAAGTTTCTGGAAGATAGGAGGGCAGCTTGCACTGAATTGCCCCTCTCTTAACCGGATGGGGCATTTTCTATTTTATGGAGGTATTGATGAGCAACACGTTTATGAATTCGGCCCATTACCTGTTCACTTCCGAATCGGTAACCGAAGGCCACCCGGACAAACTTTGCGACCAGGTAAGCGATGCCGTGCTGGATGCCTGCCTGGAGCAGGACCCCTACTCCAGGGTGGCCTGCGAGGCAGCCACCAAAACCGGTTTCGTGATGGTGCTCGGTGAGATCACCACCCGCGGCTTTGTGGAGTTTGATCAATTGGTGCGCAAAGTTGTCAAAGATATCGGCTACGACGACAGCAGCAAAGGGTTTGATGGCAACACCTGCGCCGTGCAGGTAGCCATCTGCAACCAATCCGGGGATATCGCCATGGGCGTCAACCATTCGCTGGAAGCCAAAGGCGGCGAGAAGCAGAACGGTTACGATGAAATTGGCGCCGGTGACCAGGGCATGATGTTCGGCTTTGCCTGCGATGAAACGCCAACCCTGATGCCGATGCCCATCTACCTGGCCCACAAAATGGCGCGGCGCATGTCCGATGTGCGCAAGGCCAATGGTTTGCCCTGGCTGCGCCCGGATGGCAAGACCCAGGTGACAGTGCAGTACGAATATGGCCGCCCCAAGCGGATTGATACCGTACTCGTCAGCACCCAACATGCACCGGAAGTGAGCCATGCAGAAATTACCGAAGGCGTCTTCGAACACGTCATCAACCCCATCCTGCCAGAAGAAATGGTGGACCGCAACCTGAAGGTCTTCGTCAACCCCACCGGGCGCTTCGTAATTGGCGGCCCCATGGGCGATGCCGGCGTCACCGGGCGCAAGATTATTGTAGATACCTACGGCGGCATGGGACGGCATGGCGGCGGCGCTTTCAGCGGTAAAGACCCGACGAAAGTGGATCGCTCCGCAGCCTATGCGGCGCGCTGGGTGGCCAAGAACATCGTGGCGGCTGGCCTTGCCAAACGCTGCGAGATCCAGTTGGCCTATGCCATCGGCGTAGCCCACCCCTTGAGCATCAATGTGGAAACATTCGGCACCGGCGCCATTGATGACGAGAAAATCGCCGCCCTCATTCCGCAGGTGTTTGATCTGCGGCCGGGCGCCATCATCCACGACCTGGACCTGCGCCGGCCCATCTACCGCCAGACGGCGGCCTACGGTCACTTTGGCCGGGACGACCTGGATTTGACCTGGGAGCGCACTGATCGGGCGGATATTTTACGCTCGGCTGCGGGGCTGTAAACCCGCCGCGCTTGGAACCGTTTATCAAAACCACCCGCAGGGTCGGCCAGACCTTTCGGGTGGTTTTTTTACCTGAAAATGAGCAGAGTCCGGCCGGGCGGGGGACAAATACCACCCGGCATAGGGTTTCCCTCGATCAGCGCATCAGGAGCGGGATGTAGACCTTGAGCGGCTGGATAAAATGCAGCGAATACACCGCCAGGCAGCCGGTTGCGCTGCCCTCGGCAGGCGAGACCCGCAGGAAGTACAGCCCATCCAGCGGGGCATTCCAGGCCAGGCTGGTACTGCCAGAGGCCGCAACATCGCCCTCCGCATCCAGCACTTCCAGCATGGGCTGCACTCCTCCTGCAAGATCTGTAACTTCCAGGTGAATCCCCTGCCCGGCCAAGAGTTCAAAACCATACCAATCTTCATCCTGGGGGGCATCCAATACCTGGAGGGTGATATCTTCCTGGGTGGTGATGGGTGTGGCGGTAAACGAATGATCGTTGATCTCCAACTCATCCCCCGGGCAGAGCAACGGCGCCTGCAAATCAAAGATGCCATGCGTACCGGGGTGGGCTGTCACCGTATGCTCAACCGTATCCAGCGTGGAGGGCAGAGGGGTCCACACCAGGCTCACTTCATCCCACTGCAAAATGGTAAGCTGGCTTTCATCCAGGTGCGCCAGTGCAGCCGGGTCGTAGCTTAAAACGACCTCCAACGGCTGATCCCCCTCCCCTTTCCCGGGTAGCCCGGCGGGGTTCTGGAATCCGGTGAGCAGGTCCAGCCAGTAGGTGATCCCCAGGCCGCGCAAACCCTGGGCTGGGGCCGGCCCGGCAATGCGCTGGAGATTGAACTGCACCAGCCCGCTGAAGAAGCCCGGTTTCAAATCCACCCGGCAGAAGGCCTCATCCTGCAGGCTGCCGCCGTAACCACCCTCCATCTGCTCCTGGGCTGGTGCAAGCTCTATGAACAGTTCGACGCTGGGCGCACCGCCCAGGTCTTGGACGTTGGGATCGGGAATATTCTTGCGCAGCCAGCCGAAGGGATCCACGGGTTTTTCATTTCCAGGGGTATAGACGCCATCTCCGCCATCCCGATAAACGCCAAAATGCAAGTGAGCGCCGCTGGATTTGCCAGTATTGCCAAGAATGCCAATGAAATGATCCGGGTTTTCCCTGTCCACCGGGAAAGTTGGCTGCATCAAAGGATTGATCGAGGCCAGGTGACCATAGAGCGTGTAATAGACCAGGGTCGGGTTGCTGCCAACTTCATGTTTAAGCACCACAAAATTTCCAAAACCATGCGGCTCGCTGTCAATTTTCACCACCACACCATCCGCGGCCGGGAAGATTTTTTCCGGCTGTTTTTGGGCGCTCAAGACGGAGTCGGGAATCAAATCAATCCCATCGTGGTTGCGATACTTATAAGCGATCCGCGGGTCTTCGATGGAATAGAGGACATTCAAACTCAATTTGGGATCATTGCCCCCCACGGGGTAGCGGTGATCAAACCAGGAGTTTATTCTTCCTTTGCTATCTGTATCCTGCAGGAAGGCTTCCACGGGCTGACCACTGTAACTGTTCACCGGCGGATGCAGAAAAGGTGGCGGGTTGGGGCCATAATCGCTGGTGATGAATTGCACCGTTCCGCTGAATGTTGCCCCATTGGCGATGCGTTGGCTGGCTTTAACAAACCCCAGACCCTCTTTGCGGGCAGTCAGGGTTTGAGCGCCTGCCTCCAGGTTGATGGTGAAACCGCCAGTGGCATCCGTGTTGACCGGATTTCCCCCCGCGGAGTTGGAGATGCTCACCCCGGCAATCCCCTGCCCGGCCCGGTTGGTGACGGTGCCGGAAACCGGGTAAACCATCTTGCGAAAGCCGTATTTCATCTCATAAATTCCCCACTTGCCGGAAAAGTTGGAGAAATGGTAGTTCCCTTTTTGATCAAAGATGAAAGCGGTGGGGAAGTAATCTGCCTGCAAGAGGGAAACGCCCCAGGTTACACCTTTGATCCACACGGGAATAATGGTGTTTGCGCTTGTCGTTCCAACATTGTAGGCGTATACGATTCCCGGCTGTTGATTGGGGGCCATATCCAGGTGCAGGTTGGAAAGGATGCTGGTGCTTCCGCTGTAATAAGTTAATTCTTCTTCCGACCATTCGCCGCCCACCGCTTTGGTGGCATAGCGCACGCCGACGCGCGAAAGCGTCAAACCCGTATAGCTGGCATGTGAATAAGCCACATGCAGGGAATCACCGGGCAAGATTTCCAACGAGAAATTTCCACCCCCATTGAATGTGCCGCTATCCGTTTCAAAGGATTCAAAACTCCAATCGGAGCCATCCTGCCAGGCATGCTTAAAATTCGGATAGGTAGTGTAATCTGAATAGATGATGTGGCTGCGACCGGCGCTGTCTATCTCCAGGGAGGAACTCGCCCCCACGCTGTTCACCCCATCCACGGTGTGGAGCGACCAAACCTCGCCGGTTTTTTGCGCATACATCAAATCTTTGTTGGTGGCGTCGTAA
>CALESS010000039.1 GCA_937907495.1 uncultured Anaerolineaceae bacterium | reverse complement strand
GTGACTTGCCCCTCCCCAACCGGGCGGGTCTGGGAACAGGATGGGTTCATCAAACCAAATTCACCGACCTGCCCTTACAATCCCTTTTTGGGTCACTGCCCGATTCTGTAACGCAAGCTGTTGGCTTGCGGGGGATGAAGAAATGGACAATCTATCTTCCATGGGGCTCTGGACCACAACCTGACCCGCTTGCGGCCTGTAACCACTGTCTCCTTAAAACAAACACCCCAAGGGTCATAAGCCCTT
Source organism: uncultured Anaerolineaceae bacterium (assembly GCA_937907495.1). GTDB lineage: Bacteria > Chloroflexota > Anaerolineae > Anaerolineales > Anaerolineaceae > CALESS01. The sequence continues at coordinate 6,676 of CALESS010000039.1, read as the reverse complement.
GGGGTGTTCCCTTCACAATCAGATTTTACTTGACGACCGGCAGTTCTGCACCGATCCAGGCGTTGATGCCGCCGCCCAGGTTGCGCACATCGGTGTAGCCCAACAGGCGCAGGGCCAGCAGGGCAAACGAGCCGCGGTGACCGGACTTGCACAGCACAACGATCTTGGTGGCTTTATCGGCGGGCAGTTGGCCCAGGTTGGCCATCAGCTCGCGCACCGGGATATTGACGGAGCCTTCGATGTAACCATCGGTGGTCAGTTCGGTGGCTTCGCGCACATCCAGCACAAACGGCTTGGGATCCATCCCCAGTTCAGCGTTCAGGTCCACGGCTTTGACGGTGTAGAAACCTTCCGGCATACTGCTGAAGAATTCATCCAGCTTGGTCAGCATGGTGGCATCCACCACGGGTTCTTCACCGGCAACCGGCGCAGCGATGGCTGCCGTTTCCACCGGGAGTTCCGCTTTCTTCCAGGCGCCCAAACCACCACCCAGGTTGACGACATCGGTATAGCCAAGCAGGCGCAGGGCAGCCGCCGCCAGGCCGCCGCGATGGCCGCTGGCGCAGTAGATCACGATCGGCTGGTCGAGGGCGGGCAGTTTATCCAGGTTCTTGAACAGGTCGCGCACCGGGATGTTGATGGCACCGGCGATGTAGCCGTCGGCAACTTCAGAGGGTTCACGCACATCCACCAGGAAGGGGGGATTCTCTACCAGGGCGGTATTCAGGTTGGCGGCGCTGGTGGCGTAGAAGTTATCCGGCATGCCGGAGAAGAAGGTCGTGAACTGGGCATTCCAATCCACCAGGCCTTCCACGGGGAACTGGGCGGCTTTCCAGGCGTTCAGGCCGCCGGCCAGGTTACGGACATCGGTGTAACCCATGAGCTGCAGGGCCATGGTGGCGACTGCACCGCGGTGACCGCTGACACAGTAGATCACGATCGGCGTATCCATGGAGGGCAGCAGGTCGAGGTTGGTCAGTAATTCTTCCACCGGGACGTTATAAGCACCGGCGATGCGGCCATTCTCGGCAAATTCTTGCGCCCGGCGGACATCCAGCAGGAAGGGGGCCTTGTCGGCCAGTTCTTCGTTCAGCTTGTCACTCTTGATGGAGAAGAAACCCTCCGGCAGGGCGGAGAAGTAAGTGTCGAAGGCTGCCAGCAGGGCGGGGTCAACTTCCGGGGCGGTACCGGCAACGGGAGCAGCCGGAGCGCCGGTCTCAACCGCAAAACCAGCTTTGGACCACGCACCCAGCCCACCAGCCAGGTTGCGGACATCGGTGTAACCCAGGGCGCGCAGGGCAGCGAAGGCGAAGGCCCCGCGGTGACCGCTGGCGCAGTAGATCACGATCGGCTGATCGGGGGCGGGCAATTTGTCCAGGTTTTTGAAGACATCCCGCACCGGGATATTGATGGCGCCCTTGATGAAGCCATTGGCTTCCAGTTCGGAGGCTTCGCGCACATCCAGCAGGAAGGGCGCCTTGTCAACCAATTCCTCGTTCAGTTTGGCAGCCGAAACCGCACCATAGCCCTTATCGGCATTCATCACATCCGCAAAGAGCGAGGTGAAGATGGCCTGGAAATCGGGGGCCACAACCACAGGCGGTTCAGCGGTGGGCGGAACGGGAACCGGGGTTTCGGTATCAACAACCGCCGGTGGATCCGTGACTACCACGGTGGGGGCCGGGGTAGTGCAGGCGCCCAGCAGAAGGCTGAGCAATACGATTAAAATCAACGGGGTCGAAAGCTTCTTCATTACTTCTCTCCTCAAGTGGATAAAATAGCCGGGCGGGGCGTTTGTTTTCCGCCCGGCAGAGGTGGGTTAGGGTCGGGCCGCAGGAACTTCATCCACAATCACGGCCTGGTTGGCTTCCAATTCTTCCGCGCTCACCTTATCGGCGGTGAGGAAGAGTTCGGCGTTGCCATGGCAGGAGTTGCAGGTGGCATTCTGCGGGGTGCTGCGTTGGATGTTATGGGGAGTGGCGTAAGCCCAGGTGGGCAGCAGGTCAAAATTGGGCAGCAAGTTGTCGCCATAGGAGGTGTAAGAATCGGGGGCTACCGGGATATGCCGTACCACCACATATTCGTAGGGGCGGTCGCTGCCCTGGCGCACGTTCTTGCCGATGAAGAAGGTGAAATAGTCGCCTTCTGTCTTGAAGATGGGATTGCCGCTGCTCTCGCTGATGGAAACATGACAGCCATCGCAACTGGTATATTGCACCGAATGGCAGACCTGGCAGCTCAACTTATCCTCGTGGATGACGTGCTGCGAGATGGGATCTTTGAGCGTGCCATAGGTATCGTGGCAGCTCACGCAGGCCGGGCTTTCCGGGCCGTCATAGCGGTGGTTGGCTGAGGCCGTGTCGTTGGTATGCAGGCTGGAACCGCTGTGGCAGGAAATGCAGTTCATGCGGCCCTGGCGGAAGTGCACATCGCCGGGGATTTCTTCGTGCTTGCCCAGGTATTCTGCGCCCACCCGGCTGCCATGGCAGGCGGTGCAGGTGCGGGTCATGGGCGGGGTCTTTTCCACCAGGTGACCGTTGAGCAGGCCGCCGCCGACACTGGCCGGTTGGCTGATATGGCATTCACCGCAACTGGTATGGCAGGATGCACAGTGGTTGCCAAAGGCTTCATCCAGCGCGGCGTGATTCTCCGGCAGGCTGCGGGAATACATCATCTTGAAGTAACCGGCTTGGGTATTGTGCAGGGCGGTCTGGTAATCATCCACCGTTTCCTGGTGACAGGTGCCGCACAAGGGCTGCGGATCTTTCGCCGGGTTGGCGACCATACCCGTGTGGGCGGTTTCTTTATCTTCCGCTTGCACACCGCCATGGCAGGCTACACAACCAGCCACCCCGTGGGTGGATGTCAGAAACTCTTCTTTTACCAGTACTTTTTCCCATGGCTCCAACGGAGCCACATCGCCCCCTCAACCCTTGCCTTCGGACTCGGATTCAGTATCCTCCACCACCGGTTTGGCGGTGCGGATAAGCTCATCCTTGTCCAGGTGGCAGGTCGCGCAGTAGTCGGTAGAAGCCACTTGGGTGGGGGTGGATGTGGGAGTAAGTACAGGCTCGGTGATGGTGGTGGGAACCGCGGTGGGTTCCACATTCACCGGTGGGGTCCTGGCAGTGCAGGCGCTGAGTACAACCAGCAGGGCTGCCAGTCCAGCCAGTTTTTTCCATGGAATCATGCCTTATACTCCTTTTTATGAAAGTGATTAATACAGTCCATTATATGGGAATGCTCCGAAATCCATAAGTGATGTTTATCACAATCAGCTATTTGATTTGCTTATGTTATGATATAAGTTAAAGTTATGGAGCTTTGGAATTGGATAGGCTCCTATCCTTCGAACCGGTACGAACCCCCGGCTTGTACAGATCATCGGGATGGTGAAAAATGTCTCCTTCACAATTATTGGACCCCCATCAACTGGCGGTATTTTTATCAGCAGCCGAGGCCTTAAACTTCTCGCGGGCGGCAGAAAACCTCGGCATGTCCCAGCCGAGTGTCACCCAGCATATCCAGGCGTTGGAGCAGCACTTTGATACGCCGCTTTTCATCCGTTCCGGTAACCGCCTGACCTTAAGTGAGGCGGGCCAGGCGCTCATCCCGCTGGCGCGGCAGATGGTGGCCGTCTCTCGGCGTACGGATGAGGTGATGGAAGCCCTGAAGGGTGAAGTGCAGGGGCAATTAACCATTGGTTGCAGCACCACCCCCGGAAAATACATTTTGCCGGTGCTGCTGGCTGATTTCATGCGCCATTACCCGCGGGTGCAGGCGGCTTGTACCGTCTCCGAGCGGACGCGCGCCTTGCAGATGCTGGAAGATGGCCGGGTGCACCTGGCGCTTTCCAGCAGCCTGGATGAGTTCAGCGGCAATATTGAATTTCGCAAATTCATTACGGATCCGGTCGTTCTGATTGTACCGGGCGGTCACCGCTGGGAGGGGCGGGAAAGTGTGCCGGTGAAGGAGTTGCGCAGCGAACGGTACATCTTCCGCGAGGAAGAATCGGGTACCTACCGGGTGGTGCGTAATGGCCTGGCCCGCGCCGGGGTCAACATCACCGAGCTTCAGCCCATTTTAACGCTCGGCAACTCCGAAGCGATTGCCATTGCCGTCCAGCAGGGGCTGGGGGTGGGCTTTGTCTCGCGGATTGTTTATCAGAGCATTGTGCATGGGCGGGTGGGGGTGGTCAAGATTGAGGGGGTGGAATTGGTGCAGGAAATCTACATTGGCCGGCATCGTTACAATCCCGCGCCGCGGGTGCAAACCGTCTTCTGGGAGTATGCCCTGGATGAGAAAAACTTGACCGTCCAAAAATTGGCTGATTCCCTCGATCCATGAGTCCTTAAAACCAGTTTTCAGGCTATACTTATCCAAATTATTCCTTCAGGAGCTTTCAATGGCGCATCCCCCGATTAATCACAGCGATATCCCGATCCGTTTGTTCAAATCTGACTTCTTGGAATTTTTCTCACACATTTCCCCGCTAGCGGTCATCATCCTGTGGGTGCCCGTGATTCTCTTCTTCCTGGTGCGGGCGATTTTACAGGTTCCGGATGGGGATACCGCCTGGTTTATCCCGGCGGGCTTCCTGGTGGGGTTGTTCCTCTGGACGATTTCTGAATACCTGCTGCACCGCTTTGTTTTTCACTTCCCGCCGAAAACTCCGCGCATGGAGCGCATCACCTTCCTCTTCCACGGGGTGCATCATGCCCAGCCGCAGTGCAAAACCCGCCTGGTGATGCCGCCCGTGTTGGCAATTCCCCTGGCAGCCATCTTCTACGGCTTGTTTGTGCTGGTCTGGTCGGTGATCTTTGGTCTGCCGCAGTGGGTTGGCCCAACTTTTGCGGGGTTCCTGGTGGGTTATTTGATTTATGACCTGATGCATTACGCCACCCATCACTTCCCCATGCGCTCGGGCTACCTCAAGTACATCAAGCGCTATCACATGCAGCATCATTACAAAACGCCCAATGCCCGCTATGGCGTGAGTTCCCCGGTGTGGGATATGGTTTTCAAGACCATGCCCGCCGAAGGCAAGTAGAAAGCCATACCCGCCGTCCTGACGAATCGGTGATGATTGCCGGTTGAACCGCTCCATCGCTCTCGTAAAAATTTGCCCCTTGCCCTGCAAGGGGCTTGCGGTTATAATTCAACCCATTGAATATTGAAATGGACTCTGCGCTGGAATACGACCGCGACCTAATCCTCCTCGATTGCATTGAGAAAGACCCGGATGCAACGCAGGCCTGGCTCGCCTCTCAACTGGGGGTAGCCATTGGAACGATCAACTGGCACCTCAAGCGGCTCGTGGCCAAGGGGTATGTTAAAGTGCGGCGCGCCGAACGCCGCAGGCTGCGCTACCTCATCACGCCCGAAGGCATCGGTCTGCGTACCCGCCTGACGATGGATTACATCAATAATCAGTTTCGCCTTTACCGCCTGGCCCGCGAACGCTCGCTGCAGGCGCTGGACGAGATTCGACAGGCCGGGCAGCGCCGGATACGGTTGGAAGGGGAGGGCGATGTGGCTGAAGTTTGCCGTCTGACCGCGCTGGAAAATGGCTTTGCCGTGGTGGATGAACCTGGCGTGCCGTTATTGCGAGTGGAACATCTCAAAATTTTTGTTGAATGGCAGGAGGATTGACCTTGTTCCCCGATTCCCACGAGTTTTGGAAAGACCGCCGCGTTTGTGTCACCGGCGGAGCCGGTTTCCTCGGTTCCTTCATCATTGAAAAACTGCGCCAGCGTGGTGCAACCGACATCTTTATCCCGACCGTCGAACAATATGACCTGGTGGACCCCGAAGCCATCCGCCGAATGCTGGCTGATTCCCGACCGCAGGTCATCATTCACCTGGCCGCCCAGGTGGGTGGAATTGGAGCAAACCGTGAGCATCCGGCTGAATTCTTCTACAACAACCTGATGATGGGCGTGCAGTTGATGCACCAGGCCTGGCAAACCGGGGTGGAGAAATTCGTCGCCATCGGTACCGTTTGTGCGTACCCCAAGTTCACGCCCGTGCCCTTCCGCGAGGATGATATCTGGAACGGCTACCCGGAAGAGACGAACGCCCCCTACGGGTTGGCCAAGAAGATGCTGCTGGTACAAGCCCAGGCTTACCGCCAGCAATATGGCTACAACGCCATCTTCCTGCTGCCGGTCAACCTCTACGGTCCGCGCGACAATTTCCACCTCGAGTCCAGCCACGTCATCCCGGCCCTGATTCGTAAGTGCATCGAAGCCCAGGAAGCCGGGCGCGAGGAACTGGTCGTCTGGGGGGATGGCTCGCCCACCCGCGAATTTGTATATGCCGGGGATGCGGCGGAAGGGATTGTGCTGGCAACCGAGCGTTACAACGAGCCAGACCCGGTCAACATCGGTTCTGGTTATGAAATCTCGATCAAGGATCTGGCTGCCCTCATCGCCCGTCTGACGGGTTTCACCGGCCGCCTGGTCTGGGATACCAGCCAGCCCAACGGCCAACCGCGCCGTGGATTGGACACCCGCCGGGCGCAGGAGCGCTTTGGCTTCACCGCCCGGGTTGGTTTTGAAGAAGGCTTGCGCCGCACCATCGAATGGTATCGCAGTGCACGCCGTGCCTGATCCTGGCTGGAAGTTTTCCGCCAGTTGAATTTATTCGCCAGTGTACGTTAAAGGCAGATATTTAT